>CATKAZ010000001.1 GCA_949745795.1 uncultured Oscillospiraceae bacterium
CAGCAAAATCAATGGCTAAAGCAGAAGGTATGATTAAATAATAATTTTTATAATAGAGTATTTGCACATTAGTACAAATACTCTATTAATTTTTGTGCAAGTATACAAAAAATATAATAATTATAATAAAGCCATAGACAAATTAGGGATAAAGTAGTATAATGTAATTATAAAAAATACTATATTAGGAAATTTATTATAAAAAAATGTATAATAAAAAATATTAAATTAAAGATCTTAAATAAATACAATAAAAATAATTTCTGCCGACTTTTAAAGTCGGCAGAAGTCATATATAAGCATATCTGGAAATTAGTGGAAGATAAAACAGGAGGAATTTGTTATGAGAATCAAAAAAGTATTGACAGCCATGATAGCAGGTGTGATGTCTATGTCGATGGTAGGAAGCTTAGCGGTTAACGCAGAAGAAACAGAGAAGTTGTATACTTTTTCAGAACTGCTGGAAATGAGTAAGGAAGAGTTTTTGCAGTTAGATGATGCGGACGTTTGTTATAGTTCCGGAGGAATCTTAGATAGTGATGAGGAAATGGCAAATTATCATTGGAAAGATGGATATTATGTTGTTGGTTTTATATGCAATACTAGAAATAGTAATGATGGAAAAGACACCAGATATCAGCCATATGTAACAGAAAAGACAATTATAAGTTTACTGGATAATATTGATTATGACATGACAATTCCATTAGAAGGAGAATATGGAATGCCAAGATTATTTATTGAACATAAATTCCAGGACTTTGCAGAGAAAGAGGAAAATTCAGACAATCCTGATAATATTGATGAAAGTATATTTAAATTTGGTGAAGAAGATAGATTGTATAATGCAAAACTATTTTATTGCTTAAATCAAGTAGCATACTTTATGCCATATTGTAGTTGTATGGATGGTGGAGCAACAGCTTTAGTGGCCTACGGCGAAGCAAACGGGGACGATAAATTAACAGCAGCGGATGCAGCGTTTATAGCAAGAAAGCTAGCAGAGCAGAAGGCAGATGAACTACCGGAAACAGCGGATTTTAATAGA
>CATKAZ010000002.1 GCA_949745795.1 uncultured Oscillospiraceae bacterium
CGTAACAAGGTAGCCGTATCGGAAGGTGCGGCTGGATCACCTCCTTTCTAAGGAGCAAACAGATGAAGAATCTGATAAGTTCCGGTCAGATACAAGGGAAGCATTGTTCGATTTTGAAGATACCGAGGAAGAGTTGGGGGTGTAGCTCAGCTGGGAGAGCACCTGCTTTGCAAGCAGGGGGTCAGGAGTTCGATCCTCCTCATCTCCACCAAAAAGGTATTGGGCGCATAGCTCAGGTGGTTAGAGCGCACGCCTGATAAGCGTGAGGTCGGTGGTTCGAGTCCACTTGTGCCCACCAATCAAGAATAAAAATTAATAGATAAGGAATTATCTGTTAATTTCTGTTCTTGAAAAAGGATAGAGAAAAAAGGTAACTTGAAAATTGAATAAGAAAAGTAAGAGGAAATACAATCAAGTGAAACGACACGATTAAGAAAAGAATTAATCGGGTAAAAAAACTACAATGTATTAAAGAGAACTCAAAACGGACAAATGGTAAAGCTAATAAGAGCGCAGGGCGGATGCCTTGGCATTGGGAACCGAAGAAGGACGTGGTTAACTGCGAAAAGCTGCGGCGAGTTGTAAGCGAACATAGACCCGCAGATATCCGAATGGAGCAATCCATATGAGAGAAGCTCATATATCATATACTGAATACATAGGTATATGAGGGGAACCTCCTGAACTGAAACATCTAAGTAGGGAGAGGAAGAGAAATCAACCGAGATTTCGTAAGTAGTGGCGAGCGAAAGCGAAAGAGGCCAAACCGTAATCAGCAATGAATACGGGGTTGCGGACTGCATTTAGTATTGTCAAAGCCTAATTGAACAGGATGGGAAGCCTGACCGAAGAATGTGAGAGTCATGTAAATGAAAGGCAGAGACAGCGAGCAGAATCCAGAGTACCGCGGGACACGTGAAACCCCGTGGGAAGCAGGGGGGACCACCCTCCAAGCCTAAATATTCCCCAATGACCGATAGCGAAGAGTACTGTGAAGGAAAGGTGAAAAGAACCCCGGGAGGGGAGTGAAAAAGAACCTGAAACCCTGTGCTTACAAGCACTGAGAGCACGTCAAAGTGTGATCAGGTACCTTTTGTAGAA
>CATKAZ010000003.1 GCA_949745795.1 uncultured Oscillospiraceae bacterium
AAAGACCTGCAAATAAAAGTCAACCCCTAAATAAAAAAAATAGAAAAAAGTTTTTCAAAGCCAAAAAGTATACGACAAAAAGACTGCCGAAGCAGCCTGAAAAAATTTATTCTTGAATAGACATCTTACGTTGAGATATCTGCGGCAATTAAGACTTCTTTAACTCTCGCATAGTAAATACGAAGGAACTTGTTTGCAGCGGCGTTCATGTAAGAATAGTAATGCTTGCCTTCGGATTGTTTCTTTATCAGAAAATCGTACACAGGATTATCAACCGGCTTGTTTTGTAACAATACCTGCATAATGATGAAAAGAGTCCTTCGCAGAGCACTCGAGCCCTTTTTGGTCATAGGATTTGATTTTGAAACTTTTTGTCCAGAATCATCATCCTCACTGTCATAGCCAAAGTAAGCTGTAATGGCCTTTCTGCTGTGGAAACGTCTTGGATCACCGATCTCGGCTATCAGCTGAGGTCCAACAGCTTTACCAACGCCATACATGGACATAACTGTATCGTATTCAGGAAGCTGAGCGGCTGCACGATTCATTTCAAGCTGGATAGCATGGCAATTCTCAGTAGCAGAATTAAGCATTTTAGCAGCTTGTATAACAGCAAATAAAGTTGATTCTTCTGAAGGGACTCCGCTGATGCAATCATTTGAAAAATCATATATTTTCTTGCACGCTGCTTCTGTGAAGTAATAAGAATTGCTGGTACACCACTTTTTGTACTTCCTTGAAAACGCCTTGATAGTGAGCTTTGATATCATATCACAATGAGGAAAGGCTAATACAAAGTCGATCCATTTTTCATGACCATCTGATTCTCTGGAAGGTGATGTGAACAGCTTATTTATTCCGGGGAAAGTCAGGTCAAGTAATGATATGAGGTTATTGTTCATCATGGTCTTTAATTTAGAAGCCTGCTGATACTGTCTGTTGAGCAGTTTTAATGACTTTCTTAAGTCTTCCTGAGGAACATATTCCTTTAGGTCAACCCAATAGCTTAACGCATAAGAGGCGATTTTTAAAGAGTCTTTCTTGTCGGTTTTAGGCTTTCTTAACGTGTTTCCACCGAAGTCACTGATAAGTACAGGATTGACTACGGAAACAAATATATTTTGTTCGTGGAGGTAGCGGGCAATGGGTTCATAATAGTT
>CATKAZ010000004.1 GCA_949745795.1 uncultured Oscillospiraceae bacterium
AGTTGTCATTTCGCTGTCAGACCAAGTTTGGTTTGTACCGTTAATTTTTGCATTTAAAAATACACTTACAACCAACTGCTTTCCGGTACAATTTTTAGCGGAACCCTTGTTTACAAGAGAAGGATATACTCCTGATGTGCAATTGTTAGTATAGTAAGGTGTGTTTAAAAAACAATTGTCACTAAAAGCTATACCGTCAAGAACGTTGATATTATTTCCGTTATATGTAGCCTTGGGATAATTTACAGTAGTTAAACTGGTACAATCTGAAAATACTCTTTTACCAAAGTTTATATTTTTATATTTATTTATATTTACGGTTTTTAGAGAAGAACAGTTCTTGAAGGCTTCTAATCCTACACTAAGAGTATCTTGTGAATTGCCTGCAAATGTAACTTGAGTTAATGCAGTACATCCACGGTAAGCACCAGTATAAATGCTTGTTACTGAACTGGGGATATTCAATGATGAAATACCACGACAATTTTCAAAGGCTATTACTCCGATTCTTTTGACAGACTTAGGCAAAACTATATTTGATAAATTATAGCAGTTAGTAAATGCTCCCATTTCTATGTATTTTAGGTTTGATGATAAATAATTTAAAGATACAGTATTAAGACTAGTACAAGACTCAAATGCCGACATACCAATACTTGTTACAGAATCCGGAATTGAAATAGAAGTTAATGAAGAACAGCTTGCAAAAGCAGCACTGGAAATTGCATTTACAGATGAGCTTGATGCAAAAGAGACCGTGGTTAGATTCTTGCATCCTTGAAAACTAAAAGAATCAATAACCTGTAGAGTATTCGGAATAGAAACATAGGTTAAGTTACTGCATTTATAAAAACACATTTGATTAATACTTTGTACACCGGCGGAAATATAAATTCGTTTAATAGTATTATTCTCTTTAAAAGCATTATAACCTAAGCTTTTAACTGTATATGTTACACCATTATTGATAATAGTAGCCGGAATAGTAAGAGATTCAGATGAACCGGTGTAACCTGTTATTGTTGCAGTCGTTCCGCTTACAGTGTAAACAAATCCTGAACTTGTAGTTTCTGCACTTACAGACATTGAAATATCCTTAAATACAGGAATACTGTCATTTGTTGTAATTGAAAATACAGCAATTAAAACAATGGAAAGTAAA
>CATKAZ010000005.1 GCA_949745795.1 uncultured Oscillospiraceae bacterium
AGTTGTCATTTCGCTGTCAGACCAAGTTTGGTTTGTACCGTTAATTTTTGCATTTAAAAATACACTTACAACCAACTGCTTTCCGGTACAATTTTTAGCAGAACCCTTGTTTACAAGAGAAGGATATACTCCTGATGTGCAATTGTTAGTATAATAAGGTGTGTTTAAGAAACAATTGTCACTAAAAGCCATACCGTCAAGAACGTTTATAGTTTTTCCATTATATGTAGCCTTGGGATAATTTACAGTAGTAAGATTTGGACAATTAGCAAATGTGTTTTCTTGAAAATTTACATTTTTGTATTTATTAATTGTAACGGATTTTAAAGCAGGTAAATCTTGTAAGGCAGTTTGACATACTGTTAAATCATTAGAAGCAGAACCTGCAAATGTTATACTTTCAAGTGAAGTACAGCCATTAAAAGCATTATGGTATACATATTTAACATTTTCAGGGATTGTTATGGACTTTAAAGACTTGCAATTTTTAAATGCAGATCCAGATATGTTGCTTATATTCTTAGGCAATGTTATATTTGTCAAATTATAACAATCCTGAAAACAACAATCTGATATATCGTTAAGTTGTGATGAAAGATAGTTAAAAGAAACAGTTTTTAAATTTGTGCAGCCTATAAAGGCATTACCATAAAAATAAACGACACTATCCGGAATAGCAATAGAAACCAATGATGAGCAATGCTCAAATGCCCCAACATGTATAGAACGTAATTTTGAGTTTGATGCAAACGAAACTTCCGTCAATTTTGAACAATTACCAAATACATAAGAATCTATATATGTAACAGAACTTGGTATTGATACATATGTAAGATTTGAACATCCTCGGAAGGCACAATATCCGATTGAATCCATGTTTTCCGAAATATAAACCCTTTTTAATTTGATATTATTTTGAAATGCATAATGCTGTATATACGTTACCGGATATGCTACGCCATTTTCGGTAATTGTAGAAGGAATCGTTAAAGTTTCCGAAGTACCGGTATAACCTGCTATTGATATTGACGTATGATTATAATTGAATGAATATTCCAGTCCATAAGAAGTAGTTTCTGCACTTACAGACATTGAAATATCCTTAAATACAGGAATACTGTCATTTGTTGTAATTGAAAATACAGCAATTAAAACAATGGAAAGTAAA
>CATKAZ010000006.1 GCA_949745795.1 uncultured Oscillospiraceae bacterium
GACTTTTATGCTTTTATGCATACTTTCCAATCCACATATTTATCACCACCTATAAGTTTTATGTGTAAAAAAGTATTGTGATTAAAACACTCCACACTACCAACAAGCATAGCCTATTGGGGACAAAAGGCTTTTTTCAGTTGTGCCTGAAACCCTTTGGTAAAATGAAGGCAGAACAAGTTTAAAACCTGTTCGCCTAAAATAAATTTATAAATCTTCCCAATATACTCTTACAGAATTTGATTTACCATTAGAATTTATAGTTGTAATTATAACATAATCCTCATGCCATTCTAAGTTGTAATTATCTTTATTTGGAAATTTTCCATTAGTATCAATATATAATACAATTGAATTTACATATTTCTTTTGATTATTATCATATATGAGTATTTGTGCTTCTGATGCACTAAAAGTCGAAATACCTTCTGGAAAAGATGCTTGAACATTATATTGCCCATCAGGTGAGTTTTCCTTAAACCATTTATCGCTAGTTTCTATGTAATGATCCGAAAGTAAACAATAAAATAAAAACACTATAATGACAAATTGAAATATTACAATTATTTTATATTTTTTTGGTAATTTAGCTTTCATTATTTATTTGCTCCATCAAATAATCAAGTTTAGCAATTACTTTTATATTAACTACTTGAAATCATTTTGAATTGCTTTTTTAGCAAAGTTCATTATATATTCCCTATTTATATTGTAATTTTTATCTTCATCATAATTTCCCAGTGCATATGTTTTAAGATATGATTCTAAATACTCTTTTTCATACTTTAACATATATTCATATGAGTATTCTAAAAATTCAAAATAACCTGTATCAATTAACGTTTCCAACACTTTCGTTAATTTCTGATTTTCTTTCTGTGTTATAATATCTTTTGATAAAATACAAATTGGTTTATTATCATCCATATACATAATAGCTTGAGTATCATAACTGAATATTTCGTTGCCATGATTTAATATTCTTCCAATAGATTGTGAATTACCTCTTTTAAATTTAGCTATAACTTTATTTCCATAAGTTATATAGACTATGTTTTTTGAATAGACTAATATGTCTTCATTATATCCATCTGAACGATAAATTTTTATTTCTTTATAATTTTTATCATAATTTTTTTGTTCTTGATAATTTAATGCTTCTGAATTTTCAACTATCAC
>CATKAZ010000007.1 GCA_949745795.1 uncultured Oscillospiraceae bacterium
AGATGACGATACTCTTCACAAGCTTAGAATTATGTGTGTTGATGAGGTTAAGCGTATCAACGGAATTATTAATTTTGAAAAAGCAGTCAGGTATCAGAGGAGTGAATAAAGAAATGAATACGTTAAATAATAAATTTGTAAGGGTTTTGTTCGAACATTATTCATCTAAAACGAATAAAATAAAAGTATCAATAAAGAATAGAGGGTGAATGAATGACTCGAAAGAAAGGTATAACATTTGATTTGAAAAAAATGATTCATTCTCATTTTAAACAAGTCGAAGAAATAAAAAAACAAAATAAAAAAAGGTCAAAAGAATTTGATAAACAGACAGAAGAAATTTTAAATAAAATACGAAGTAATGAAAATGATTTTCAATAATAAATTGCAATAGGGATTATAAGATATGCCTTTTCATTTTGCAAAAAACCAAGATCACGAAGCAATGAGAGGGCATATTTTTGCATTTCATCAAGAGTGTTTATTAATTTCGGTTTTTCTTTTTGATTTTTTATTTGTTTACCAACTCTGCCTACAATGTTTATTTTTCCGCTTAATGTATATCCAAGCTGTTCTTTCTTTTCTTTGAGCCAATCTTTATCTATTAATATTATAAATTTACTGTTGTATAACAGTGCATCGAATGGTATTAGCTCATTTAATAAATCAATTTTATTTTTAAAATCAACAAAATCATCTTGAGAATGTAAGCTTTTAAATTTTTCATCGTATAAGGTTTTTAGGCGTTCAAAATCTACATAGTAGAATTCATCATATAGTTTTATATATTTTCCTATTTCAGCATTTTCCGTGTTAGTAAGCATATTGCTGTTCTCTATATAATTAATAAAATTATGATACATATTATCATTCTGAGTTTTTGAGATTATACTTTTTTTTGATTCTAAGTTAGATGAATCAAAATGACCGCTGTCAATTTTAGCATTAACTTTAATGTTAATTAAGTTTAATATTTTGTCTAACTTTCCTTCTATTGAAGCTTCAGTAGATGCTGAAGGAGAAACTCTATTATCTAAATGTTCAAGATTTTTTTCGGTTTGAATATTTTTAGGAAAGCCGTTATGTTTCTGAGCAATAAATGATTCTAATAAATGTGAATTTAAGTAAATAAAATTAAAAAACTTAAATTCATTGTTGAGATTTCTTTTATTCATAAGACATTCCTCCATTTATTATATTTATGCATACATTATATTTCAAAATTTGACATCTGTCAAGAAAAAAAGGAAAAGGTGTAAATATGTCACAGATAATAGTCACAAGCCGATATTTAAAAAGCGGAACTGAAACCAAACGAAAAAATTACACAAGATACATTGCGACCCGTGAATCAGCAGAAATCCGTGAACAGAATAAA
>CATKAZ010000008.1 GCA_949745795.1 uncultured Oscillospiraceae bacterium
AATACATTTGAAAATTGTACAAATCTTTCAGAAGTAAATATTCCGCAAGGTGTTATTAATATTCAAAATTCAGCATTTAAAAATTGTGGTTTAATTAGTGTGGTATTACCCAAAGGAATAAAAAATATTGAAGGCAACGCCTTTAGTAATTGCAATTATCTGAAAAGTGTAACAATTCCAGAAGGGGTTAAAGAAATTGGTAGTAGAGCATTCCAAGGAACAGCTTTGGAAAGTATTGAAATTCCTTCAAGTGTTAAAAGTGTTGGATCATATGCCTTTAATGAATGTAAAAAATTAAAAAATGTAACTATATCAGAAGGTGTTGAAGTAATCGATTCTAAAGCATTTGCTGAAACGGCTTTAGAAAAAGTTATAATTCCATCAAGTGTTAAAAGTGTTGGATCATATGCGTTTAATAAATGTAAAGAATTAAAGAATATAGTTATTTCAGAAGGAGTTATGCAATTTGGAATGTTTGCATTCGCCGAAACAGCTTTGGAAAAAGTAATTATACCATCAAGCGTTCAATATATTTCTAGTTTAATATTTTTTAATTGTGATAATCTTAAAGAAGTAACCTTTGAATTTAATAATCCTGAATATTATATGAATGACTTATTTATAGAGTGCAATAATAATATAAAAATATTTGTACCAGGTGAATCAGTTAATTTATATTCTAATTGGTTATCACAAGATAGTAATATAACTATATATGAAATAAATGATGAGGTGAAATAATGTGTAAAATCAGAAACATTTTAATTAATTTATTAGCTATTTTCTTTATAATAGTTCTTGTTATTTTTAATAATAATATTTCAGCTAATCTTATAGTTGCTGATGGAAATATTTATTATTATGAAATTATTAATGAAGAGGTAAAATTAACCCAATGTTATTTTCGTTCATTTCCTACTGTTAGAATTCCAGAAGAAGTTGAGGGATATCCTGTTACTAAAATCGCTTCATATGCTGCTGGTTTTGATAGTATGGCCGAACAAATTGATAATATAATAATACCTGATAGCATTATAACAATTGAACAGAATGCATTTTTGATAGATGAGATAAATGCTTGTTATTATATCAAGGATTTTACAATTCCAAAAAGTGTACAAACAATTGGGTCGTCAGCAATAGGATATAAACTTGCTGTCGATACACCACATATTAAATCCTATGAACGAATGAAAGACATAGTAATTCGAGGATATAAAGGAACAGCCGCTGAAACATATGCACTTAGAAACAGATTTACATTTATTGCCCTTGATGATGAACCTACAACAACTGCTCCTGTTACCACTGGAACAACAACAGAGACAACAGTTGTAACAACACAAACAACTGCTGTTTCAAGTACGGCAACAAGCTCATCTGTTTCTACAACCTCGATTGCGGAAACAACTCCGGTTACGA
>CATKAZ010000009.1 GCA_949745795.1 uncultured Oscillospiraceae bacterium
GAGGTAAATATGATTAATTATTTTAAGGAATTTTTGCCTAACAACATATATAAAAATGCAGTTTCATTAAAAAATATAGGTGTTAATGAACTCGCTTGGAATTGGATAGATGCATTAAAAGTTATTAATTATTTATGCGATAATAATGTTATTATTTTAGGTGGAGATGTATATAAAATATCAAATAATACTTTAAAGCCTACATGTGATAATTGGTTTTATAATGTTAATATCATGGAAAGTAATAAATTTAATTCAAACAAGAGTAGAGAAGTTGCTATTTCATATATAAATAATTATCATGATAGTTATAATTCTTGTTGTTATTATTCAATAATTATAAATAAAAGGTGATATCTTTTCTAGTGTAGGCAATGCATTAAAAGATGCAGCGTATGCTGTAAAAGATTGGGCATGTGAATTTGGATCAGATGCGTTACAATGCGGTAAGGATTTCTATAATGCTCAAGGCGAACGTACAGAAAAGTTTTTTAATGAACCGAATCTTTTGAACTTCGTTGATTATGTGTCATTTGGCTGGTGCAGCGCTAATGGAGAACGATTTAGCCGTGCTAATGATTTATATGGAGTTGTGAATTATGTATCATTAGGTGTACTTGACACAATAAATGGTGCATTTAATCCTGAAAAACCATTTTCATTTGAACATATAATGGATTCTATAGGAACTGCAAGTTTAGTGATGGGTTCTTATGCAAAAGCAAAAGTTGCTACTGATTCTCCATTATTAAAAAATAAAAACAAAGTATCAAAAAGTAAGAGTTCTTCTTCTGCAACTAAAAGTTGGGGAAATATAAAACACTTGATGATCATTTTAAAAGACATGGTAAAGATTTTAATGCTATAAATGCTGCAGATTATGCTCAAATGGCTAATGATTTTTATGAAAATCGATATCATTACATGGTAAAAGTAGATAATAATGGTACAATACGTGTTTATGATCCGTCTACTAATACATTTGGATCGTATAATTCAGATGGAACTTCAAAAACTTTTTTTAAACCAAAGTCTAAGAATTATTTTAATAACCAACCTGGTGATTTAATTGAAACTATTTATGATAATTAAGGAGAATTTTATGAAATATATTTGTGAAGTATGTGGTTATCCATATCTGATTGAACCACCTTATGATAAAAATGGTAATGGAAGTTACATAATATGCCCATGTTGCGGTTTTGAATTTGGGTATGATGATTATCCTGATAAAGAAAAATCAATTATTGATTGGAGAAATAATTGGATAGAAAATGGATATATATGGTTTTCAGAAAAGAAAGCTCCTCCTATAAATTGGAATCCACAAAAACAGCTGATTAATATAGTAAAGTAAGTTACAGATACGACGCATTCGGTGTTGAGAAGAATATTGACAAGAATGATACAAATACATTCCGTTATTGCGGTGAGTATTATGACAAGGAAACAGCGACTGTTTATCTGAGGGCAAGAAACTATAACCCATCAACTGGCAGATTTATCAGCCGTGACTCATTCACCGGAAGAAGATC
>CATKAZ010000010.1 GCA_949745795.1 uncultured Oscillospiraceae bacterium
ACGACAAATGTACCGAAAAACAAATTAAACTGTACTTTCCAACAAATACCTGTTAATTACAGCATAACTTTTTGATATATTTAATTCATAGCAAGCGTAATGTTAGAATACGTAAAAGTGAAAATTTAAACATTTATAATGATGTTAATTGACGTGTAAAATGTAAATATTGAAAAAAGCGTGAAAAATATAAAATTTGCGGAACAAACGCCCTTAACTGGCGTAAATACGTTGATTATTGGTGTGAAAAATTGAAAAAGCATTAAATTAAATATATTTACGTGTCAAAAAATATTGCCTGAAATCGGTTATTTTAGTTCCGAGTCAGGCAATTTAAATTTTTATTACAATATCGTTTTAAGAACGTTTTAAAATTTTAAAAACCTCTTAAATGACGCAAATGCGTTGACTAAGTTTAAAAAGTTTTAAAAATCCTTTTTCAACATGTGGTTAAATGTTATCTATAAGGGGGGTAGCAACCTAGCAACTAAATTAAAATAGGATAGCAACTTGTTGCTATCCTATTATTTTCTTTATAAGAATATTGATAATTTACGCAAATACGTTGTTTAAATCATTTAAAGCTAAAAAGTAAAGATTTTTTAATTTTTAGATAATTGAAGTAACTAGTTGCTACCCCTAAATTTATTTTTGTATTCATCAATAAACGGTTTAAATTGTTGATAAACTTGTCTTTCCAACGGAGATTGAAGAAAACTAGAATGACCTCGTGTTCTTATGAATTCCTGCTCCCTTTTGTATAACAGTTCCATTCTTTCTGCTCTAATGCGAGCCGAAGTAATTGAAATGTTGAACAAGTTTGCAATATCTTCCGGTTCATGAATATTCAACGTCCATATAACGCAGGCAGGAGCAAGAATACCTATAGCAAATCTTTCGGCTTCGTATTCAGAGATATTTTTTCCAAGCAGAATATGACCTATTTCATGTGCAATAGTATATCTTTGGATACAAATAGGATCGGTATCACGAACAACTAAAATAAATTGATTTTCATAATTCATTATTTTCCCTCGTTCATTGTCCATTAATTGGTGTACTTTTAAACTACTGCTTTCAATAATACGAATATTGAAATAATTACAAACATTTGCCAAATTTGTAGGTAACGATGTTATACAGCAGTCAATAAGACATTGCCAGCTTGCATTTCTTACATTTTTATAAATTTTATAATTCAAAAAAATCACCTCATTAATAGTATAACTATTTTTGAGATGATTTTTTATTATTTATCTGTTACATCTGGAGCATCAAAAACCTCGCTGTAATCATCAACGACAGTTCTTTCCAGAATATTATTATATTTACTTCTATTCGGTACTTCTCCGAGTACCGCTTCAAATATAGTTATCGACCAGTTAAGCGTTCCGGTATTGATGAATTTAGCTGCGGAGACCTGCAAATAAAAGTCAAGAGGTAAAAAGAAAGTTTCACATAACTTTCACAGAAGAAAAAAGCACGACAATAAGACCGCCGAAGCGGTCTGAAAAAACGAAATGAAGTTTTAGCCGACCGGCAACCTTGACAGAACATCATAAAAATGCTCTGTGTGTCGTGCCGACGGTGAAGAACTCATGGATAGATGAAGTCAGTCACCGTTGG
>CATKAZ010000011.1 GCA_949745795.1 uncultured Oscillospiraceae bacterium
GGTGACGGTATTCCGGATATTGTTGAACTTTATGGACTTTTACCTAATGGTAAACCTATTAATACTAATCCATATTTAAAAGATACTGATGGGGATGGCATTCCGGATAATGAGGAAATCCATTTTTCACTTGATAATTTGACAAACAATATTAACAAAGATGAATATGATGGGTCGTTAATTACATGGTCTGATCCAACTTCAAAAACAGATACTAATCAATTTGGTCAAATAATTTATAAAGGCGAAGTTTATAAAATTGATGTACCTGCGATTAGGAGCAGACAAAGCCCATATTGGTATGAACCAGTATATGAGATGATTGAGCAGTTTGTACCTGAAAGTAAAACAGAATTTAATTTACTGGGTTATATGCATGGTAAAGAAAACAGCATATCTGATGATCCAGAACATGATGGAACTAGCAAATTAGATTTATATACTTTTACTAAAAATGGATATCTAAAAGAAGAATTTAAAACAAAAAAATCATTTCAGACTGTAACTGATGCATTTGGAGCAATAGGTGGCATAATTGACTTAATAAATGGTTCAATTACAAAAAATAGTGTATCTTTTACATTTTATAAAACTGAAAAAAATGATGCTAGAAAGGTAATCATAACAGCAACTTCTACAGATGTTGAAAAAGCATATACACCATATGCAAATGATCTTCCTACTAGTGCATTTATAAACAATAGTGGTAATGTACCTGCACAAATTAGTATATCAAATGTTGCAAAAGAGGTATATTCCGAATTAACTGGTAACCCAACTGATAAATCATATTTTTATGATATTATGGTTACAGTTGATAAAAGACATGCTAACAATGGATCTTTTGCACAGCTATGGATTAATGATAATGGAGATGTTATAGCAGCTCCTTTGTTATATGCAAATGATAAAGTAGAAATAGTTAAAAGATCTGGTTGGTTTTATTTGTTTGATTATACTCCGCTTATTAAATTAAAATTATCCGATAGTATTAATCTAGAACAAAGTTTTGTGGATATGTTTAATAAAATTTACGAACAGAACTAGTCAAAGATAAAATTATAATAATATTCATAAATGTTATACATAAAATTATTATATATTATAAAAATACAGGAACAATGGTATTGATCCTTGTTCCTGTTATCTTTTTTAGATATAACTTTTTTAAAGCAAAATAAGTACTTTATAATTTAAGGGAGAATTAAAATTTGAAGAAAATTAAAAATCATATTATACCGTTATTTTCTTTATTTATATATGAAATTTGTTATTTTATTTTTGTACCATACCCCAAAAATTTATTTGATGTACGATTGATGAATTCAGCATATCAGTACATTTCTGATTTTATAACAAAATTTATTTTATTAATACTTTATATAAGCATCATAAATTTAATATTTAAATATGTTTTTTTAATGAAAGATATTTATTTATTAGAGAGTTTGTTAAGGATGTTTTTATATGCATAGCTTGCATGTTCCCTATAAGATTAATATTTGATATAATTTTATGTATTACTCCTCAATGGAAATATACTTATGCTGAACAATTTATAGTGGATTTATCGTTTAATATTATACTATTTCTTTTTGTTTTTAAGAAAAGTAGATTGTATTCTAAAACCCAAACGGGTCGGTTACCATGAGAGTTCACAGTGTAAAAGCTGTGTCGGGATACGCTTTCTTTCTGAC
>CATKAZ010000012.1 GCA_949745795.1 uncultured Oscillospiraceae bacterium
GTTTTGAATGTTAGTTCCTGCACCCATCTTTTGCGTTGAACCCAAAACAATACGTATTTCACCGTTTCTTACCTTTTCAAAGAGACGTTCCTTGTCCTGCGGTTTGTCATAATCGTGAATAAATGCAATTTCATTTTCCGGAATACCCTTTGCAATAAGCTTTGACTTAACATCGTCATATAGATTAAAAGCGTCCTTCTTCGGAGTTGAATAATCGCAGAAAATAACCTGAGTAAGACGGTTTTCTGCTGTTTGTTTCCAAATATCCGTTACATTGTTTACACACATATTGATTTTTGTAGTCGGTTCATCGGGAAGCATAGGATTTGTAAGCCGCTGATCCAAACCGATTTTAATACCGTCGGTAGTAACCTGAAGCATGTTGTCGATTTGCGGGGTGACCTGTTTTTTATGAATTTTTTCCGCACGTTCCGACAAAGACTGAATTAACTTTTTCTGTATTTCCGTAGGTTCGGCGGCAATAATATGACGTTCGCATTCAGGTTCGGGAAGATTTAAGTCTGCGGCGGTTTTAATGTCGGCGCACTCTTTGAAAGCGGTCATAAGTTCGGGAAGATTACTGAATTTTGAAAGCCTTGTTTTCTGCCTGAAGCCTTTGCCTGTGGGAGCGTATTCAAGCTTTGTAACTCTTTGTGCAAAGTTAGCCGCCCATGCGTCAAAGTGGGTAAGACCGCTTTCACGGAGATAATCAGACTGTAAATACTTCTGCATAATGAAAAGCTCTGTAATGCTGTTGCTGACAGGCGTACCCGTAGCAAAAACAATTCCTTTACCGCCTGTCAGTTCGTCAAGGTACTGGCACTTTATGTATAAGTCCTGAGTTTTCTGAACGTTTCTGTTAGCCGAAACTCCCGAAATATTACGCATTTTAGTAGAAACACTTAAATTCTTGAACATGTCCGCTTCGTCGACAAACAGCTTGTCTACACCCATTTCCTCAAAGGTAACAACATCGTCCTTTACGGGCTTTTCAATAAGCTTTTTAAGCTTTGCTTCATAATCACGTTTGGTACGTTCCATGTCCTTGACGGTAAAACTTTCGGCATTCTGTCCTTTCATTTCTGCAATGTCCCGCACAAGCTCGTCAATCTGATTTTGAATGAACTGTTCTTCACGTTCCCTTGAAACGGGAATTTTAATAAGCTGAGAATGACCGATAATAATAGCGTCGAATTCGCCTGTGGCAATTTTAGCACATAGTTTCTGACGTTTTTGCTTGTTGAAATCTTCTTCCTTTGCAACCAAAATATTAGCATTTGGGTACAGTGTAAGAAAATCATTTGCAAACTGTTCGGTCATGTGGTTTGGAACGGCAAGGAGTGACTTATTGTGCAGTCCCAGACGTTTGCCCTCCATGGCGGCGGCTATCATTTCAAAGGTCTTGCCCGCCCCTACTTTGTGTGCAAACA
>CATKAZ010000013.1 GCA_949745795.1 uncultured Oscillospiraceae bacterium
CTTGAACCGCCGTACTTCGCCTGAACTGACAAGCCTCCGCCAGTACCCGTTGCTTTAGTTCCTGCCTTAGCGATGTATACAATTACCGTACTTGCATTTTTAAACGCTTCTCTGATAAGCAGCATTGACGGATTATCGTCATATACGCTGTAGCCCAACTTGTCAAATGCCGAATCAACAGATTCGTTAGAAATAGTGATAAATTCCTTTTCAGGACCGTATGAATGATTGATAAGCGGAATTAAAACCGTTCCTCTGTCGGAAGAACTCAGCGTACTTTGATTTGATGCTTCAAAGTTTATGTAAGTACCCGGTCTTACTTTTCCCACAGATTTGTCAAATGTTCCTCCAGCCATGATTATCTGACCTCCTTACTTTGCCAGCTTGAAATAATTTTTTTCATTTCCGAGACAGTGTATTCACCGCTCAGACTGCATGTCGCACCGTCAAAGGTGCTTTGAGTCACACCGAAAAGCTTTAAACTGTTTTCTCTCAGCTTTTCGACTGTAAACTTAGGCGCAGGAGATGTCTGAACCTCCTGCTTTGTTTCATTTTTGTTTTTCATAATTTACCTCCGTTCAAGTAAAAGTTTTGTATTAACTGTGCCTCCCCGCAATTGTACGGTCTTCTGCTTACCCAGTTGACCTGCAACTGATACGCACACTCATCAGCTTTTTTAAGCTGAATATCTTTTATTCTGACATAATATCCGGTGTTTTTACCGTTAATATCAATTAAGGGAATAAGCTTTCGGTCGGCATTTATACTGTGAAACACAGGCAGTGCAAGCTCATAGGCGAGTTCTGTACTGCTGTGAAAGAAATTCGCAAACATCATGTAATCCGCTCCGTATGTACTGAAAGTATCGGGTTCAAAGGAAATCTCCGGAGACGGAAAGTACACCGACGGTACAGCAAAGCTTTCAGGCATATTATGATAGTACGGCGTAGGATTTCCGGCGGAGTCAAGAATAAACTTAATTATACTTGCAATCTCTTTTTCAAGCATAAGCCCTCCTTAGCGCATATATTTTCAAAAGTAATTATCCATCCATTGCTGAATCTTTGCTTCGAGAAGTCCGGGAATCATTTTTTCCATGATTTTTATTCCGCTTTCCCAAAAATGTCTTCCTTCGACCCACTTTTGTTTTAGCATCATACCGCTTTTAGCAGAGGGGTCATATTCAAAGGAGGTTATTTTTCCCGATGCATCTGTTGTAACTCTTCCCGGAACAAATCGCATTGCCTCTCCTTTGCCGCAAGTCCAGTGCCCGTCATTTACATATTTTGCATACTCAACATTTGTGCCTACTTCAACAGTCAAGCCACCTTCGGAAAGTTCAGCGTTTCCGTTATCTTTAATATGAAAACTGCTCAGCAAAAGCCTTGTATCTACAACTTTTAAACGAATTATTTCGTCTTGAATTACTCGTAGAAACTCAAGTCCCAGTCCCTGCACAAATACCGAAAGAGCCTTTTTAAAATCTCCGTTTCCGGCTGTACTGCATTTACCGAAAAACTGTTTCAATTCGTCTGATTCAAACATTGCAGCGCCTCCTGTTCTTTTGTACGCTTGATGTACACAAAAATGTGATGATTACGGATATTTCTAGGTTTTTCAGCGGTGTATTCAAGTCCCGTACTGCAATCGATAATCTTATCGTTAATGCGTATATCCGTACCCATCGGAAGCGTAAGCTTTATTCTTTCCGTCAATACATTCTGCGGATTCTTCTGTTCAA
>CATKAZ010000014.1 GCA_949745795.1 uncultured Oscillospiraceae bacterium
AAGCGTTTTTAATCATGTTTAAAGTATCTTTTAATTTTTCCGTAATGTTTTTTTGAAAGTATCCAACTGACATATGTGGAATATGCAGGGGCAGTCGGTATCATATTTATCCACGGATATTGCATATAACTAAACATTTTTACCACTCCTTATTTGATTTTAATAATAATACTTTGGATTTTCATCTTCTGATATCTCAGAAAGAAAAATATCCTTTATAGCTTCGGCAACTACATCTTGTACATTCGGCTTAGACAAGTTAGAACAGTTAATTGTAAAGTCATTATTTCTTGAAACCGAAACAAGCATTGCAAGAGACTTTGTCATTTCTGCGACTCCTTTGCAGGTCAAATCATTCATATTGTCAATTTTCGAATCTATATAATGACATAATTTGATTATCAGGTTTTCTATTCCCTCGTCAATCTTCTTTTTTCTTTCAGAAGGGTTCTCTGTTTTTTCCATATTTCTTCATCACTCCATTGTAATTTTACAGCATCATTAAAAAACTCAATCTATTGTTTCAATCCCAAAAGGAATCCACATACTGGGGTTGAAGTTAAGTGTATAGTGATAATTGTCAACATAATTATCGGTAACATCTTCAACTGTATATGTTACGTTATCCGAAAGTCCTATAAAGTGCTTCTTGTAAGAACCGTTTTCATCTTCTACGGTAACCTCAAGCTGATTTTCTGCGGAATCTACTTTTAATGACATCTTACCGGTCATTTGAAACAGAACATCACCTTGAATACAGTTAATAACCGTTATTTGTCTTATTACATTGAAATTATCAGCCTGTTTTGAAATATTTTCAGATACCCTGTCCGATTGCTGAGTACAACCGACCGTCAATGCGGATGCCATTACAACTCCGATTCCCAATGCAAGGATTTTCTTTAAATTCTTTTTCATAATATAAACCTCTTTCTTTAATTTTGATATAAAATTAGCACCTTGCTTTACAAGGTGCTTTACATCATATTAATCCTATGAAATACTTTTTCCATTTTATCACTTGGAAACTTTGCGATTACTTCTTCATAAACCTCGCTAAACCATGAGGCAATATCATCATCAAGACTTTCAAGGTATTTGATGATATCATCTTCATCTTCGCCAAGTGCATTCAGAAGAGGAATCCAGTATTTTTTTTCTATATCAGGATCGTTTATATGCGCTTTTTTTCTTTCGTTTATAATTTTTTGAGTTTTCTTTACATCTACCATTTAATTCAACTCCTTTACGGCTGTTCACTGTTATCAGGAAAAATTGTTGACGGAAAGCCATCATTGTCAAGAAATATACCTACTCTGACTCCGTTATATTCTGCAAACTTTGGCATACCGCTGTCTTTAGAGTAATTAGCTGTATATGTGCCGGCTTTTAATATGTCGTCATTACTCCAATTTTCCGGAAACCATGATTGTCCTGTTCCTGATTGTTTGGTTTTTTGCTTATGTTCAGGTACATACCCCAATCTAACACCATTGTTATACTGTTTAGTTATTTTGTAATCAATACCCTTAGTTTTGAGTTCTTCAATACATTTTTGAGAATGTCCGCCATTTTTTAATCTTCCATTAGGATAATCTTTAGAAGGTTTAATAAAATCCCCAACAGTCGAATGCTTCAGCGTTTTATCCGGTACTGTTATTATACCATCTTCTTTTAATTCAGTCAACGATTTAAATACTTTTCTCGGGCCGTATTTTGTATCGACTGTCTTATACAGTCTTTCAAGGTCCTTGTCGTTCTGAATTACTCCGCTTTCAAATAATGCCCATCGTGAATCCGAACGGAAATACTTTTTTCGCTCCTCGGCTGTTTTCTTGTTTCTAAGCCAGTCACAT
>CATKAZ010000015.1 GCA_949745795.1 uncultured Oscillospiraceae bacterium
AAGTTTTGGTTGCGCTTTTTCAAAATTTTCCTTCAATACTCTGTTTACTTACCTGTCGAGCCTTATAAAACGAGTTCCATCAGACTAAAAGCGATATAAAAGTTTTTTTGCTTACTTTTTTTTTTCAAAAAAAGTAAGTTAGTTTTTCATTTCAAAAGTTTCGTTTAAGATATCCTTATTTGCTTCAAGGATCGGCTGAACAAGTTCGGACACAAATTCTTCAACCTGCTGAGCGCTTCTGCCGGTAAAGTTTTCAGGAGCCATAATAGCGTCCATTTCTTCTTTTGTAATCATAAACATAGGGTCTGCTAGGATTCTTTCACAAAGATCGTTTTCAAGTCCTTCTTCCTTGACCTTTTTGCCTGCTTCCATTGAATACTGTCTGATTTTCTCGTGAAGAGCCTGTCTGTCGCCGCCTTTTTTAACAGCGTCCATCATGATATTTTCAGTAGCCATAAACGGTAACTCTGCCATTACTCTTTTGCGTACTATTTTCGGATACACAACCATACCGCTTGTAACGTTTATCATAATATTTAAGATTGCGTCCGCAGCAAGGAACGCTTCCGCTACTGAAATTCTCTTGTTTGCGGAATCGTCTAGAGTTCTTTCAAACCACTGTGTACCGGCAGTGAATGCAGGGTTAAGTACATCTACCATAAGATATCTTGAAAGTGAAGTAATTCTTTCGCTTCTCATAGGATTTCTCTTGTAAGCCATAGCGCTTGAACCTATCTGACTCTTTTCAAAAGGTTCTTCCATTTCCTTAAAGGACTGCAAAATTCTCATATCGTTTGAGAACTTACTGCAAGACTGTGCAATACCTGCAAGAGCGTTAACAACAAAAGAATCAACCTTTCTTGAGTATGTCTGACCGGAAACAGGCACACAGCTTTCAAATCCCATTTCTTCGGCAATCATTTGTTCAAGCTGTTTGATTTTATCGGTATCGCCCTCGAAAAGCTCCATAAATGAAGCCTGAGTACCCGTAGTACCTTTTGAGCCTAAAAGCTGAAGATCGGAAATTCTGCGTTCAATTTCTTTTAAATCCATAAGCAGTTCGTTTGTCCAGAGGGTTGCCCTCTTGCCTACTGTAGTAAGCTGTGCCGGCTGAAGATGAGTATAGGCAAGGGCAGGCATGTCTTTGTATTTCATAGCAAAGCCGGAAAGCTGGGCGATTACGTTTATTAACTTTCTGCGGATTACCTGAAGTGCGTCACGCATTATTATCACATCGGTATTGTCTCCAACATAGCATGAGGTTGCGCCCAAGTGGATAATTCCCTTAGCGTCTGGGCAAGCCTGACCGTATGTGTAAACATGCGCCATAACGTCGTGACGTACTTCCTTTTCCCGTGCCGCTGCCATATCGTAGTCAATATTGTCGATATTTTCTTCAAGCTGTTTAACCTGTACTTCCGTAACGGGAAGACCTAACTTCATTTCTGCTCTTGCGAGAGCTACCCATAGACTTCTCCAAGTTGTAAATTTCTTATCGGCAGAAAATATGTACTGCATTTCCTCGCTGGCATAGCGTGTGCAGAAAGGACTTTCATAGCTGTTTGTGTTACTCATAAGGGTATTTACTCCTTTTATCTTTATTATTAAACACTTTATTATATCATGGATTACCGCATTCTGTCAATCACCCCTACTTTTTTGAAAAAAAAGTAGGCAAAAAACTTTTATATCGTCTTTAGTTGATTGGTACAACTAAATAAAGACACGATGGTTTACTTTACAGAGAATTGAAGAGAAATTTTGAAAAAAAGCAGGCAAAAATCTTTTTATCGTATTTAGTTTAATGATATATTTTTATAAAGCTCGACAGGTAGGTAAACAGAGGATTGAAGAAAAATTTGAAAAAAAGCAGGCAAAAAACTTTTATATCGTCTTTAGTTAATTGG
>CATKAZ010000016.1 GCA_949745795.1 uncultured Oscillospiraceae bacterium
ATAAAATTTTTTAAGTTGAAAAAGAACGGCATAAAAGTTTTTGCCAAGCTTTTTTCAAAAAGCGGAAAAAGTAAAATTTTTATTAAGCTGCTTTGCGAGTCTTCATAAAATATTTCAAGTTGAAAAGGAACGGCATAAAAGTTTTTGCCAAGCTTTTTTCAAAAAGCGGGGCTTGCACTTTTCAACAACTTATGTTATACTATTATTAATTGTAATTCTATAGGAAACTAAAAAAAGGTTTCCGGTTCGGAGGTAAAAAAAACTATGAATTCCTTTGAAGACTTATTTAACTGCGTTGTTGAATACTGTAAAGAAATCGGGGGGATAGGGGACGTAGCGCTAAAATTATGGATAAAAAATCTCAAACCGGTAAATTTGGAGGGAAATAAAGCGGTATTCATGGTCGACTCGGACTTTCAGCGAGGAGTAGTACTGTCAAACTATGAACAGCTTTTAAAAAACGGATTTAAAGAAACTCTCGGATTTGACGTTGAAATTGAGATCAGAATACCCGATGATGTAAATAAAGCTTCTTCTCCCGTCGACCTTGATTCACTTGATGAAAAACAGCAGGAACTTGAAAAAAGCTATGAATATGCAAAATACGACTATACTTTCGATACATTTATTGTAGGAAGTTCCAATGAATTTGCGTATGCGGCATGTACGGCGGTAGCAAAAGGCGGCGGAATGGTCTATAATCCTCTTTTTATTTACGGACCGTCCGGACTTGGCAAAACTCATCTTATCACCGCCACAGCAAAAGAAATGAAGAAAAATAATAATAATCTGAAAATAGTATATGTAACCGGCGAAACATTTGCCAGTGAGATTATCAATGCTATTCATACAAAGAGTACCGCTACATTTCATGACAAATACAGAAGCGCAGACGTTCTGCTGGTAGACGATATTCAGTTTATTGCAGGTAAGGACAGTACGCAGGAAGAATTTTTCCATACATTTAACGCACTTTATCAGGACGGAAAGCAGATTGTTCTCACATCAGACCGTCCGCCGAAGGCTATAAAAACCCTTGAAGACAGAATCCGTTCAAGATTTGAATCAGGACTTATTGCCGATATTTCCACTCCTGATTTTGAAACAAGAATGGCAATTATCAAAAGGAAAGCCGAGCTTTTAGAGCTTAAAATACCCGATGACGTAGCTCAGTTTATAGCAAATAAGATAAAAACCAATATAAGACAGCTTGAAGGCGCCGTTAAAAAGCTCAAAGCGCTTAATCACTACGCCGGAAGTCTGCCTACAATATCGATGGCTCAAAGCGTAATCAGAGATATTCTCAATGACGATCAGCCTCTTCCTATAACAGTTGAAAAAATTATTGCGGAAGTTGCTAACGTCTACGGAGTAACTCCGGAAGATATACGCTCTACAAAACGTTCCTCGCAAATTTCAATAGCAAGAAAAGTAGCTATTTATGTAGTGCGTGAAATAACCCAGATGCCCCTTGCTTCAATTGGTACTGAATTTGGCGGCAGAGATCACTCTACTATTGTATATGCTGTAAATAATGTATCCGCAAGTATCAAAAAAGATGCTCATCTAAAGGAACTGGTTGAAGATATTATTAAAAATATTAAAGATCACAGTAATGCCTAACTTACTTTTTTGAAAAAAAGTAAGCAAAAAACTTTTATATCGAGTTTAGTTGACTGGTATATTTTAATAAATTCACGATGGTTTAATTTGCAGAGGATTGAAGGGAAAATTTTGAAAAAAAGCCTCCGCTTTTGAAAAAGCGAAACCAAAATTTTCATATCGAGTTTAGTTAACTGATATATTTTAAAAAATTCACGATGGTTTACTTTGCAGAGGATTGAAGGAAATAAAACAATAAGGACGCCCTGCAAAAGAGGGCGTCTACTATATTATAAAACGGTAATTTGTTATAATCAAC
>CATKAZ010000017.1 GCA_949745795.1 uncultured Oscillospiraceae bacterium
AATAATGTATAATTATAACATTGTCGGCTTCTTCCGTCAGGAAGGAGGTGGAACTAATGTCATATATAATATCTCTTGTAGTGTCTATTGTAGCTAGATTGGTTGGTGACCAATTAAGCAAGTGGTTAAACAGGCATAATAAGTCCGACAAATAACCCAAAACAATCCCCCCAAAGCGGCAACTTTGGAGGGATTTTCTTTTTGTGTGGAACACATGAACTATAATATCTCTTGTGGTTAAATTTATTATACACCACTTTTTTATTATTGTCAAGTGTTGTTATATAATTCGCCATTGGCGAATTATGAATAAATTGACAATATTCGATATTTATGATATAATTTAATGCATGGGCATACTCTAAACGGTAGGCGGTTGTTCCCTCCTAAAGCCATTAGTTACTTAATCGTCCCCATATGGGCAGGCGAAATAAGCTGGCAGGGAGGTGATAGTGATGGAGTTATTATACATAATTCTAGCTATCCTGATTCTTGTTATTATTAATGAAATAATCAAGAACATAAAAAAATAAACCGCCCCTGTCTTTGAAGTGAACCCGAAAGTTTAGACAAAATAATTAAATAATATGAAAATGAGTTCGGTACTGCACCGGGCTCATTTTTAGTTTAGAAGAAATCCTTTCGTTGTTGTAATAATAAATATATTCGTTTAGTTCTTCAATGAAAGAGTTAACGCTATCGAATTTTTCACCGTAGAACATTTCTACTTTAAGTCTGCCGAAGAAGTTTTCCATAGCACCATTATCCATACAGTTTCCTTTTCTGGACATACTTTGTGTTATGTTATGTTCGGATAATAATCGCTGATATTCACTGTGCTGATACTGCCATCCTTGATCAGAATGAAATAACGGCGCTGCATCGTCAGGAAGTTTTTTAAACAAACCATTCAGCATTTCTCTTATCTGCTCCAGATTTGGTCTTAATGAGATAGAATATGATACAATTTCTCTGTTAAAAAGATCCATAACAGGCGATAGATAAACTTTAGTATTACAAATCTTGAATTGAGTTATATCAGTTGTCAGTTTTTCGAATGGCTTATCAGCCTTAAAATCTCTTTTCAACAGATTATCTGCAATCTTGCCGACTTCGCCCTTGTATGAGTGATATTTTTCATTTTTGCGTTGTTTGCCTTTCAGACCAAGCAGCTTCATCAATTTTAAAACTGTTTTATGGTTAATTGCATAACCTTTACTACGCATAACATTCAAAACTCTTCGATAGCCGTATCTGCCCTTGTGTGTGTTGAATATATCTACAATTTCCTGCTTTTCGTTTTTGTACTTATCTTTAATTGGTTTTTTCAGATAGTAATAGTACGTACTGCGAGCCATTCCTGATAATTGTAGTAGATCTTTCAGCGGATATCTTTGCCTTAATTCAGAGATTATTTTTGCTTTTTGCCGTTCTTTCGCTCTTCCGCAAGAACTAAGGCACTCAGTTTTTTTAAGTACTCTATCTCCATTCGTAAACGCTGGTTCTCTTCAATTATATCTTCTTCTACTTTTTTATCCAGCTTAGGTGGTCTGCCTTTCCTTGTTCCGCTAGCGGAACAAGCTCTGCCTCGCCTTTCATTCATTAGACCTTCGGCTCCTTCTTCTAAATATATGCGTTCCCACTGTTTTAAAAATTTAAAATTTTTGTCTTCCGTATGCGGAAAATACTTCCTCATTGTTTCTTTGTATCCCATGTGGTTTTCTCGCATATCCATTATAACATTTATTTTGTATTCTGGCGAGTATTTTTTGTTTTTTCTTTTTGTTTTGCCCATAAAAATATGCACCTCCTAAAGTTGTCTAACTTTTGGGGGGCATATCATTTTACTTCCAGCACCGCTTTTTGTATTTTTCTTGACCTGTCGATATTATTTACTTCATCAAAAAAGCTGTACTGCCTGCATTCCTCGGCTGCCACATT
>CATKAZ010000018.1 GCA_949745795.1 uncultured Oscillospiraceae bacterium
TCAGCCGGTATATTATTATATTATCTCTATAGAACCTGCCGCTTTTTAACCGCTTTTTGAAAAAAGCCTCCGCTTTTGAAAAAGCGGAACCAAAACTTTCATGTCGGGTTTCATCAACTTAACTTTCTTTTTAAATACTCGTAAAGCAGCTTTAAAACTACCACAATACAAAGAGCATTAAAGAAAAAAAGCGGAACCAAAACTTTCATGTCAGGTTTCATCAACTTAACTTTCTTTTTAAATACTCGTAGAGCAGCTTAATAAGCCAATCATCAAAAAAAACAAAAAAGCCGGAGCATCAATCCTCCGACCTTTACTAAACATATGTATAAATTATCTCTGCTCACAAATAAGCTTAATAGCGGTTCTTTCTTCACCATCGATTTGAATATTGGCAAATGCCGGAATACAAATCAGATCCACACCGATTGGAGCCAAATAACCTCTTGCAATTGCAATAGATTTAATTGCCTGATTTGCAGCGCCTGCACCCACAGCCTGAACCTCTACAGCTTTCTGTTCACGGATAACACCGGCAATAGCTCCGGCTACAGAATTTGGGGAAGAATGTGATGAAACCTTTAAAATTTCCATTGTAATGACCTCCATTAAAATCATTTTCCATAAAATTTACTTAATAACTTAAAATTTTATTTCTTATTAGCATTATACAACACTAATAAATTAATTGCAATAGTTTTTCAAAAATATTATGTATTATCTATCAATTATACGTTTTATTTTTGTGCATTTTCCCGATTTTTCGTCAAAAGTTATTACTATTCCATTTATAAAGCACGGAGATTTCGCCTCGGTAAATCTCACAGGATACTTAAAACGCTGTTTGTCCACAGCCGCGTCGATACTCACTCCCAAAACGGAAAGCTCCGGGCCTGTCATACCCACATCGGTTATATATCCCGTATGATTTTTCAGAATAATTTCGTCTGCGGTTTGAACATGAGTATGTGTACCCATAACTGCAGTAACTTTTTCAGCAAGAAAATGTCCCATTGCTTTTTTTTCAGCGGTAGCTTCCGCGTGAAAATCTACAAAAATGTTAGGAGTATCTATTTTTTCAAGAATACTTTCCATAACATTAAAAGGATTATCTAACGGCTCCATATAAACCGTACCCATAAGATTAATAATTGCCGCACTAAAATAACCGCAGTCGATAAGGCAATAACCTCTTCCGGGACAGCCATCGGGAAAATTAACCGGTCTGATTATATTTTCATCGTCATAAATAGCGATAGAATCCCGACGCTTAAAGCAATGATTACCGGTTGTAATAACATCTGCACCCATTTTCAGCAGCATATCCGCTGAAAATCTGGTAATACCGTTGCCCTGAGCAGAATTTTCACCATTTATTACCGTTAAATCTATATTATTTTCCTTTTTTATACTATAAATATTTTCCGACAGGAAATCACAGCCGCATTTTCCGACCACATCTCCTATGAACAAAAGATTTTTCATTTTTCACCTCTAATAATACTTTTATTATTATATCAGTCTGAAATTCAAGTGTCAATAGGTTAATTTGTCGAAATTTAATATTTTCTAGAGATAAAAAGGTTTTTTTACCCTTCCGCTTTAAAAAAGCGTAAGCAAACATTTTATTTTGTCATTTTCTTTGCTTGTGCAAATCAGCTTTTGAAAAAGCTGGAAAAACTTTTTATTTGTTCATTTCTTGTCTCGCAACAAGAAACGAACCAAAGAAATGCGTACTTTACTTTCTTTCATGTGAAAGAAAGTAAAACAAAGAAAAACTTTATCCGCCATTTTGTTACTTAACTAATCGTTCTCCCCATAAAAGGCAAGACGTTACATCTAAAATTCACACCCATTCAGATGGGTGCAGCTAAGTGGAGAACGCAAGCTGCAAAAACCTCTCAGCACAGTTTTGGGAGAGTACCTTGCCTTATAGTTTTCTATCAATTATGCAGTCGTTACATTTTTTGCTTCTTTTTTCGTGTGAACAAAAAAGAA
>CATKAZ010000019.1 GCA_949745795.1 uncultured Oscillospiraceae bacterium
AAAGAGGGGACAAGCTGCGGACGGTTTCTGTCGGTAAAACTTTTGGTTACATTTTCTGCAATACTGCGAAGCTTGTCTAAGTCTTTTTTATTCACAGTAAAGGTTGTAAGGTTTGGATAAACTCTGCCAGAGAATGCAATGCCGTTTTGCTGAAGCTTATCTGCAATTTGTGAAGAAATAGTATTTGAATATTTAAGATAGGACTTGTCCGATATTGTCTTGTACGGCGTATTTCCGATAATATCACCCACAGCCTTAGCAGGTTCGATTCTTTTTCCGATTGGATTTTCTTTCTTTATACCTGTAATTCTCTCGTATGTTCGGACAGCATTTTCAGTAACCTTATTTAAAGATTCGTGATTGTATGTTTTGTAATATATGTTATTATCTTTGAGAAGTTTGGTAATATCGTTGTCTTTTTCGATTGACTGCTCCAGATTCTGAATTCTTCCTTCCTGTTCAAAGATAGATGTATTACGCTCAACAACAAAGCAAAAATTGTCATATTTATTAAATCTATCTAATACTTCATTTGTATATGCCGTTTTATCGGGGGAATCGAGATATATGCTGTTTAACAGCAGAGGGGCGTCGGTAACTATAAAATCTACCTTTCCCATAAGCCGATCCATACGCTTTTGCTGTTCATTCAGAATGATTTTTTGGTTTTTCTCACTGCCGTTAAGCATTTCAAAGTTCTTGTCCCATACTAATTCTTTGGCATATTCCTGAACGTATTCCGCTATAAATCCACGTTTTTTCAGCATTGAGGTAATGTCAAGACAAGCGGTGGTTTTACCTGCACCCGGACCTCCGAATGCATTTATAACGATAGTTTTACGTACAGGGTTTTCTTTGGGCGAAGAATTATCGGTTTGCTTTTCTATCGTTGAATTTTCGTGCTGATGTGATTTATTGCGAATTTCAAGAAGTCTTTCGGCAACAGTTACAAGATAATCTTCATTATCCTTGAGAAATTCCTTGCGTTCATTCATAGGACTATGCATTAGTTCAATCATTCTGTTGACCGTATATTCAATACGTTCAAAGTTATGGAGATATTCAATAAAGCGTTTATCAAGTACCTCGCTTTCAGACTTCGGAGCGTACATTCGTCCGTATTCACGAATAATCTTTGAATACTCGCAAAAGGCATTAAAAGCCGTATTTTCTTCTCTTTCAAATTTTTGACGTTCAGCTACAATATTTCTTGCTGAAATAAATTCTTCTTTAGTAGGCTTGTGATTTAACATTCTATCAGGCAGACTTATTAACCATTGCATATAGTCTTCATATGTTATTTCATGTTTAAAGTATCGTTTATACTGTATATCCCATTCTTTAAGAAATTCACTTATAAAAGTGGAATTAAACTTAATATAAACATCACCGTTAAATTTATGAAAATTAATACAGGTTCTTTCGTGAAGATTAAAAAGCATATAAATTGCTGAAAGTTCGTCATGTGACGGAAGTTCATTTCTTAGGACGAAAGGGTGGACATTAAGCGCCTTTGCAATTTTTTTCATATCTTTATCTTTTAGAATTTTTCTATCACCTTCATACAATGCGATTTTACGTTCAGCCGTAAATCTGTTAAATCCTGCTTTTATGCCTAATTCCTTTTGTGACATTCCACGTATGTTACGGATACGCCGGATTATATAACTGACGTATCCATTTTTTATGAATTTCCACTTGTATAAAGGATGACCTGATTGAGCATTTAATTCATATTTAGGCATTCTGTCGGGTAAGCCTATTATCCATTTAACGTATTCTTCATAGCTTATTTCTTTTTTGTTTAATTGGAAAAATTTTACATACAATTCTTTAAGAAATTCACTTATAAAAGTAGAATAAAATTTGACATACACATTATTTTTAAATGTACTAAACCATAGCAGATATCAAAGAGGAATCGGTAAAGCGTTTCGGAGGGGCTGTCCGGTGATCTGCGATTTTTTCAGTGTGATTTTCAATTACCAGTCCCTCGGCTATATCGTTTGAAAACACAGTTTCCTTGACGGAAGTTTCTTTTCC
>CATKAZ010000020.1 GCA_949745795.1 uncultured Oscillospiraceae bacterium
ACAAATTTATAATTGTGCATTAGAATATTTTATATGTGAATGAAATTAGTAATACAAAGGATTACCAGATTGTGCATATAATAGATAATACGGCATTCTGTAGGGTAATCCTATTATCCATTTAACGTATTCTTCATAGCTTATTTCCTTTTTGTTTAGTTGGTTAAATTTTACATCCCATTCTTTAAGAAATTCACTTATAAAAATGGAAGTAAACTTAATATAAACATCACCGTTAAATTTATGAAAATTAATACAGGTTCTTTCGTGAAGATTAAAAAGCATATAAATTGCCGAAAGTTCGTCATGTGACGGAAGTTCATTTCTTAGGACGAAAGGGTGGACATTAAGTGCCTTTGCAATTTTTTGCATATCTTTATTTTTTAAGATTTTTCTTTTATTTTCACACAATGTGATTTTACGTTCAGCCGTAAATCTGCTAAATCCTGCTTTTATTCCTAGTTCTTTTTCTGTCATTCCACGTATATTACGGATACGCCAGATCATATGACCGACGTAGCCATTTTTTACGAATTTGAACTTATTCAAAATTATTTATCCTTTCCAATTCGCCAATGGCGAATTTAATTATTTTGCTGTTCCTGACGATTAATTAAATTTTGATAATACCGTAATTTTTTCAGTAATGAAGGTCTTTTTTTGACCTGATTATTTTTAACTTCAGCTGTTTTTTCACACTTGTAATCTAAATCAAATATTTTAAAAAGGTTTTTGTTGTCCGCACCTGATTCATAGCATTCAAGTAATTCGTCCTGAATATCAAAGGGAAGAGATTCTATGTATTCCACAGATGTTTTGGTAATAACCGCAATCTGATACTTAGAAATATATTCATTGACCATTGCCATACTGCTTTTACTTGCCTTGTTAAAAGACTTTCCGTAACCGTCGGCAGACAACTTTTCACTTAAAATCATAGCAGCATCAAAATCACCTACAGTATTGTAGAATCCTATTACAAGATTTTTCTCTTCAGCGCAAAGTTTATTTTCATAATCTGATATTAGTTGGTTGATCATTTTGTTGCCTTTCAATTCGCCATTGGCGAATTATGATAAAGATACTTCCGCAGTCTTCGCTGTGGTTTTACTTAAACCAGCAGTTTTGTTTTTTTCGTTTTCGGCTAGCTTAATCTTGTCTTGATTGTGGCGAAGCTCGCCAAGCAAGGACTTTTTATCGTTCTGTGAGGTTTTATCAGCGTTTTTAACATATTGTTTTTCAGCAGATTTATTTGTCTGTTGAGTATTTTTTGAACCTTGAATGGGTTGTTTATCAGCACTTTTTACCGAATCATTATTTTGCTTTTCCGCAGCAGATTTTTCTGTCTGAACTGGAGTACGTGAAATATGTATATTCAAATCACTTAAAATAGCGGCATTGGACAGTATAACACGGTCTGCAATAGAGCCTTCCGAGAGATTAACAACGATTTCAGCAAGAGAATTGTTAAAGCTTTCATTTTTACTCATCATTTCTTCTATATGTTGAGACTTATTTGCAGGAGGTTCAGCTTCAATACCTTGTATACCTTTACTGAGTGTTTCATACTTTTCAAGCTTGGTATTGATTTTTTCAATTTTCCGTTCAAGTTTTGAAATTTTATTTATATAAGATTTTTCTTTGGATTTAAGGTATTCAAGTATTTCAGGATTATTGCCGACTTGTCTTTGCATATATCTATTCGTTTCAAGCTTTGCATTTAAGCTGTCTAATTGGTTTATTAATTTGTGAAGTGAATTTTCAAGTTTGAATTTTGAAGAATCGTTAATAGATTTTAAGCAGTTCATAAACTTGTCATGACGAAGTTCAGGCTCTTTAATGCTGAAACTGTGAAAATACTCTTTGATATTTTTACAAGTTTTTACTTTAAGCTGAAATTTAGTTATTTTCTTTTTGTTAAATTCAATATTAGACTTATGCTTTTCAATTTTTTCAAGCTTTGAAGGAATTTTATTAGTTTTAAGATTGTTTATCTTATTAATATTTTTTTCAATTAACAAATTAACAGCTTTTTCTGATTGAGGATAAGCCTGTGCTATGGATTTCAAAAAGATATTTTG
>CATKAZ010000021.1 GCA_949745795.1 uncultured Oscillospiraceae bacterium
AAAAGAGTTGTGGCAATGAATGAAGCAGGTGAAAAGAAGGTTCTCAAGACATGGAGCAGAACTTCAACAATTTTCCCTGATTTTGTCGGTCACACATTTGCAGTTCATGACGGACGCAAGCACGTTCCGGTTTATGTTACAGAAGATATGGTAGGTCACAAGCTGGGTGAGTTTGCTCCTACAAGAACATATAAGGGACACGCTGGTTCCAAGACTACAAATAACGGCAAGAAATAGCGGAAGGAGGAGTTCAAATGGAAGCTAGAGCATATCTGAGAAACGCTCGAATCGCACCTAGAAAGGTTCAGGTTGTTCTTGATCTTATCAGAAACAAGCCTGTAGACGTTGCACTTGCTACTCTCAATTATACACCAAAGGCTGCATGTGAAATACTGGAAAAGCTTTTGAAATCCGCTATTGCAAACGCTGAAAACAATCACAACATGAATAAGGATGACCTTTACGTTGCTGAGTGTTTTGTTTGCCCGGGTCCTATAATGAAGAGAATCATGCCAAGAGCACAGGGCAGAGCATACAGAATTTTAAAGAGAACATCACACGTTACAATCGTTCTTAAAGAAAAAGAATAATCCCAGGGAGGTTTAATAATGGGCCAGAAAGTTAATCCGCACGGTCTTCGTGTCGGCGTTATAAAAGATTGGGATTCCCGCTGGTTTGCTAACAAGGCAACATTCGGCGATACTCTTGTTGAAGATTACAACGTTCGTAACTACATTAAGAAGAACCTGTATGCAGCAGGTGTTCCAAGAGTGGAAATCGAAAGATTCGCTGAAGATAAGGTAAGAATCCACATTCACTGTGCAAAGCCCGGTATCGTAATCGGAAGAGGCGGCACAGAGATCGAAAAGCTCCGTCAGAAGCTTGAAAAGATGATGGGCAAGCAGGTTGCCGTTAACATCGTTGAAGTTAAGAATCCTGACATTAATTCACAGCTTGTTGCTGAAAAGATTGCACTGGATTTGGAAAACAGAATTTCCTTCAGACGTACAATGAAGCAGGCAATCGGCAGAGCAATGCGTTTGGGCGCTAAGGGTATCAAGGTAATGGTTTCCGGACGTTTGGGCGGCGCTGAAATTGCAAGAAGCGAAACATACCATGAGGGTACAATTCCGCTTCAGACAATCAGAGCTGACATTGACTACGGTACAGCAGAAGCGCATACAACTTACGGACGTCTTGGCATCAAGGTTTGGATCTACAAGGGCGAAGTTTTAAAGGGTGAAGTTTCAAAAACTGAAGACTCCAGAAACAGAGGCGGCAGAGACAACAGAAGACGCAATAATCAGAGACGTGATAATAAAGTAAGAGAAGCAAAAAATGAAGGAGGTAACCAGTAATGCTACTTCCAAAGAGAGTAAAATACCGTCGTGTGCACAGAGGCCGCATGACAGGTAAAGCCACAAGAGGCAATAAGGTAAGCTACGGTGATTTTGGTCTACAGGCGCTTGAGCCTGCATGGATCACATCAAATCAGATCGAATCAGCCCGTATCGCAATGACACGTTATATCAAGCGTGGCGGTCAGGTTTGGATCAAGATATTCCCTGATAAGCCGGTTACTAAGAAACCTGCCGGCACAAGAATGGGTTCCGGTAAAGGTGCTCCGGAATATTGGGTAGCAGTTGTAAAACCAGGCAGAGTAATGTTTGAAATTGCAGGAGTTCCTGAAGAAACTGCAAGAGAAGCTATGCGTCTGGCTATGCACAAGCTCCCGATCAAGTGTAAGTTTGTTGCGAAAGAAGAGCAAGGAGGGGAGCAGTAATGAAGGCATCTGAAATCAGAGATATGTCAGTTGAAGAAATGAACGAAAAGCTGGCCGGTTTAAAAGAAGAGCTTTTTGCGCTCCGCTTTCAGCTTGCTGTAAACCAGCTTGATAATACAGCACGTTTAAAGGCTGTTAAGAAGGACATCGCAAGAATCAAGACTGTTCTTCGTGAAAACGAAATCAAGTCGGGCGTTAGACAGTAAGAAAGGGAGGATTTAGCTATGTCTGAGAGAAACCTTAGAAAAACAAGGGTTGGTAAAGTTGTAAGCGACAAGATGGACAAAACTATCGTTGTT
>CATKAZ010000022.1 GCA_949745795.1 uncultured Oscillospiraceae bacterium
CTAGTATAGTGCATTACTTTTAACTCACAAGTTTTTGCAATCATTATCTGCTTAAGAAATTTATTTTACAGCATTAAATCTTAATTAAAATGTTAAGGGAACAGCACATTAATTTCTTTTCGTAAGGTAAAAAGCAGTGAAAAAATATTGTGATTAAAACACTCCACACTACCAGCAAGCATAGCCTTTTGGGGACAAAAGGCTTTTTTCAGGTGTGCCTGAAACCCTTTGGTAAAAATGAAAGCAGAACAAGTTTTTTTGTTCTGCTAAAATAATTAAGTAACATTATTACTAGTTTTTCTCAAAGTTTCACCATTACAAATAATAGTACAATTAGGGAGAATATCAAGTAAGTACTGTTTATCTTTTTCAGTAAAAGATCCGTAGATATTCATATATGCAATGTTACTAAAACTTTTAAAAACCTTTATATTGTCTATATTACGTACACTAGCATTTAAAACATAAGAATCCTTAAAATTATTTAACGAAGATAAATCATTAACATATAAATTTTTATAATATAAAAGTTTTTCAGGTTCTTGTCCTTCTTGGTTTTTTAAAAAATTATAGTTGTAAATATACGACACTTCTCCGGGACGCATTTCAATTATAACACAAATAAACTTATTATGTAATCCGTATTTTTCGTCTGATATACATTCATTTATATTTTCTTTTATATTATTAATATCATTAGTACATTCTTTTAAATCAAACTTATCAAAATCTTTTAAACAAAAAAATATGTTAATATAATTGGATAAGTTTTTGGCTTCTTCAGCACGATAATAATTAAATTGATTCAAATTTAAATTATATAGTTTTTTATTGATTTTTGAATATTCATCAATTACAGGATTTTTAAATATTTGAATTATTAGCAAGAATAATACACAATTAAAAAATATTATACAAATGATTTTCTTTTTCATATTATACTTACCTCTTAAAACCTATGACTTGGATTTTTAACTAAATGACTATCTTATGTTTTTTCAATACACATTATGTTAGTTACTAAGTCAATATGACTCTTATATTCATCATAATTAATATAGTATTTTTTCCCGTAGGTTGCAACTTCTAACATTGTTTTAAATCCAACAAGGTCGCAAACATCATCACTAAACTCTAAAACACCGGTAATATTCATGTAATGACTGCCAATTGTTTCACTCGCAATAAAATTTTTCCCTTCTAATGAATATAAATTTAGCTTTGGAGCACTTTCTTTTTTAGTAAAATAATCTTTTATGTTTTCAATTGTTAGATCATTACTATATGAAATTATCACTGGTGTATCATTTAATATCATTTCCTTAATGTTATTCATACATTCAATAGTTTTTAAAAAACTAGCATCACCATTATATAAAAACGTATATTTTCCTTCCCAATATGCTCTTATATCCATTTCATTGAGGTCACTTAAATGATTTATTCCCTTTTCTATAGATGAATCAGATATTAAGGGAAGAGAAAATGCTAATATTCCAGTACTTGAATTAATTTCAAATATATCTGATAAATTACTAACAAATGATATATAATCATCAAAATTAATTTTACCATTTTGATCATTTATTATTTGTCCATCAACTGCATATTTAGGATCAGATAATGATAAATATAAAAGTGCATCTGCTACTGCAATTAAACCACAACCTTTGCTCCATATTAGTTCTCCAGAAGCTTTACCATTGCAGAATTCACTCTGACCAGTATTACCATACTTGTCACCGAACCAACCCTGATATCCACCATAAGATAAATTCGAATTATTATTTGCAGTTTCTGCCCAATCTTCTGTTCCTCTACTTTCATAATTTACAGAAAAGAAATTATTTTCCAATGCAATTTCAGTAACATCTGACTTCAGTGGATTAGGATCGGTGTATCTGTAATAATCCTTATCTGACATTGATTCTAAATAATTGTCAGGAAATCCGTCCCCATCAGTATCAGGTTTAGTTGGATCAGTAGCCATGTAAAGAGCTCTGCAATAATAACGATTGTCGTTATCCATATCGTTTTTAAAGTTGTCTACTGAAAATTTAAGCTCAACATTATCATCAAGTCC
>CATKAZ010000023.1 GCA_949745795.1 uncultured Oscillospiraceae bacterium
AAGAGTTTTTAGAAAATATTTCTGATTATTTTAATCAAGCATTTTTATTTCTTGATGTCATAATCTTTTCTGCAATATTCTTAGGAACTTCAAGATAGCTGTGCGGTTCCATTGAATACTGTCCGCGACCTTGTGTATTTGAACGAAGATCATTAGAATATCCGAACATTTCTGATAGAGGTACGAGAGCATCAACCTGAACAGCACCAGGTCTTGTTTCCTGACCCTGAATCTGTCCACGACGTGAACTCAAATCACCGATTACAGTACCTGTATAATCATCTGGAACAATAACAGAAACCTTCATAATAGGTTCCATAAGAACCGGAGTTGCCTTTTTCATAGCTTCCTTAAATGCCATTGAACCGGCGATCTGGAATGCCATTTCAGAAGAGTCAACTTCATGATAAGAACCGTCATACAGTTCAACGCAAACGTCAACAACTTCGTAACCTGCAAGAATACCGGACTTCATAGCGCCCTGAATACCCTTATCAACTGCCGGAATATATTCCTTAGGAATAGCGCCGCCGACAATTGAATTTTTGAATTCATAACCCTTACCTGATTCATTAGGTGAAACTCTGATCTTAACGTGACCGTATTGACCCTTACCACCGGACTGTCTGGCATATTTATGGTCAACATCTGCATTACCCTTGATTGTTTCCTTATAAGAAACCTGAGGAGCACCGACATTAGCTTCTACCTTGAATTCACGAAGAAGTCTGTCTACAATGATTTCAAGATGAAGTTCGCCCATTCCGGCAATAATTGTCTGACCTGTTTCTTCATCAGTATAAGTTCTGAATGTTGGGTCTTCTTCCGCAAGCTTTGCAAGAGCAATACCCATTTTTTCCTGACCGGCCTTTGTCTTTGGTTCAATAGCCAACTGAATAACCGGTTCCGGGAATTCCATTGATTCAAGAATTACAGGATGCTTGTCATCACAAAGTGTATCACCTGTAGTTGTATTCTTAAGACCAACAGCTGCTGCAATATCACCTGCATAAACTGTTTCAATATCTTTTCTGTGATTTGAGTGCATTTGAAGGATACGTCCAAGTCTTTCCTTGTTGTCCTTTGTTGCATTCAATACTGTAGAACCTGCATTTACTGTACCTGAATAAACTCTGAAGAAACACAGCTTACCTACAAACGGGTCAGTTGCAATCTTAAATGCAAGCGCTGAGAACGGTTCATCATCTGAAGAATGTCTTACACATTCCTCATCAGTATCAGGATTAATTCCCTTAATTGCAGGAACATCAAGCGGTGACGGCATATAATCCACAATAGCATCAAGAAGCTTCTGGACGCCCTTATTTTTATATGAAGTGCCGCATGTTACCGGAACCATTTCGTTTGCAATTGTTGCTTTTCTTATGCATCTTTTTATTTCATCAACAGTAATTTCTTCTTCTGCAAAGAATTTTTCCATAAGTTCATCATCTTGTTCAGCAACATGTTCCATCATGCTTTGACGATATTCCTCTGCCTTTTCTTTCATATCAGCCGGAATTTCTTCGACTCTAATGTCTTTTCCGAGGTCATCGTAATAAACATATGCTTTCATTTCAACAAGATCGATGATTCCCTTGAATGTGTCTTCTGCACCAATTGGAAGCTGAACCGGAACTGCATTACAATGAAGTCTGCTCTTCATCATATCAACTACATTGTAGAAGTCAGCACCCATGATATCCATTTTATTGACATAAGCCATTCTCGGTACCTTATATTCATCAGCCTGTCTCCAAACGGTTTCAGACTGAGGTTCAACACCGCCCTTAGCACATAATACTGTTACTGAGCCGTCAAGAACTCTCAGTGAACGTTCTACTTCAACTGTAAAGTCAACGTGTCCGGGAGTGTCGATAATATTAAGTCTGTGGCCTGCCCAGTATGCAGTAGTAGCAGCAGAAGTAATTGTAATACCTCTTTCCTGCTCCTGCTCCATCCAGTCCATTGTAGCAGCACCTTCATGAGTCTCGCCTATTTTATGGTTAATACCGGTATAAAACAGGATACGCTCTGTTGTTGTGGTTTTACCTGCGTCAATGTGAGCCATTATACCTATATTTCTTGTATGTTCAAGTGAACAATCTCTTGGCAT
>CATKAZ010000024.1 GCA_949745795.1 uncultured Oscillospiraceae bacterium
AAAAGATACTGTGCTTGAATAGACTTCACCGATAACAGGGTCTGCCTGTCCTACGGAAGTCTTATCCCAACCGCCCCAATCACTGTCAAATGACAGCAATCCGAATGTTTCGGTAGGTACATCTACCAAAGAATTATACTCATAATTTAAGGTGATAGATTCATACCCCTCTAAATCAGTATCCAAAAATGTCTTGATTGTAGTACCTTGAGTATAATCACCGCTGATACCCGTGTCTTTTGCGAAAGCCGTGCTGACAGCAATGGTTGCCATTGATGCGGCAACAGCCGCTGCGGATAATACAGAAATTAGCTTCTTTTTTAGCATTTTGTCCTCCTATAATTTCATGCTTGATTTCTTCTATTTATAATAAATTTCCGGAAAATATTATAACTAAAATATTATTGACCTTAGCACCCTTAACTTTATTCTATTGTCAAGCTTCGTAATTACAACAGTTATTTCCATTGCGATTTAAGTTAAAATATATTACAATATAGTCATAATATCTTTTTTCGTAAAATATAAAATTTCACGGGATATTTAGTTTTATAAGTTTTTATGTTTTGATTTGTTGTAATTAATATTATATAGCACAATTTTATTTGTTAGTAAATATACATAATGCCAAAAGCTGTCATCGTTTTTTTGTGCATTTGTATAAAATATTTTATTATCTTTGTAGGATATTCTCATGTTTAAAATTATTTCTCATGGAAAGAAAAAACTTACTATTAAGGCAGTTGGCGATTTATGGCTTCAGTCTAAAAAATTAAATGTTAAATCCTCATCATATTGCAGTTATAAATGAAGTCTTGAAGATCATATTTACCCTGAACTCGGAGGACTAAGGTACTCTTCTGTTTCTTTAATTCAGCTTAATGAATTTGTTGAAAGTCTTTTGCTATCGGGCAGAAAAGACGGTAAAGGCGGACTCTCCGAAAGTACAGTCAAAGATATTATTGTACTTTTGAAATCAATTTCAAAGTTTGCACACAGCGAGTTTAACTTAAAAGATATTTGCGAAAACCTAAAGCCGAGTCAGTTAAAAAAAACGAAATTAAAATTTTATCAGGAAGCGAAAGAAAAAAGCTTGAAACATATTTGCTCAGCAAGCTTACTTTGCCAAACCTATGTATATTGTTAAGCCTGTATACAGGTCTGAGAGTAGGCGAAATCTGCGGTTTGCAATGGCAGGATATTAATTTTAAACAAGGAAGTCTTTCCGTAACAAAAACCGTACAGAGAATAAGACTTGAAAACGGAAAAAGCAAAGTTATAATAGGAACTCCTAAAACGAAATCATCAGTAAGAAAAGTGTATATGCCGAGTTTTTTAGTCGATATATTAAAGAGTTATAAGTCATCACCTGAGTTGTTTATTCTATCGGGAAAGCTCAAACCCAAAGAACCGAGAGTTTTGCAATACCGATTTAAAGCAGTAATGAAAAAATTAAATATGAACGAATTTTCTTTTCATTCATTGCGTCATACTTACGCTTCAATGTGTATTGAAAAAGGCTTTGACCCTAAAACTTTGAGTGAGCTTTTAGGTCATGCAGATGTGAAAATAACGCTTAACACATATGTTCATTCATCTGATAGTCTGAAGAAAAAATATGTTAAGCGTTTAGCCGGAAAGGGCTTAACTGCGTAGCTTACTGTTGATTTCGATTGTTGTATAATTTTATATTTTACGAAAAAATCAGACATATATCTAACTGATATATGTCTTTTTGTTTCTTTAAAGTTAATATATTATTAATTATATTTTACTCTGTTTTTGACAGTTTATCAATACTTTATATAACAAAGTAATCTTAACTGATTGGTAATATTTTAATTTGCATAATAAAAGCGGAGTACAACTACAATTTGTACTCCGTTTTCTTATCCTATTCGATTTGATGTGCTTTTAGGATATCAGTATTGTTTAATGAAGCCTTATTTTTAAATTATTTGATATTTTATGTTATTTTAAAGGTACAAATGAGGAATATGTTGACATTTTTTGTGGTATTTAGTATAATTATATAAATTCTTATAATAATTATTAACTTACAAAATAAAAGCCTGAACTATTTTTTATTTATATTTAAAAGATCTATTTAAATGAAAT
>CATKAZ010000025.1 GCA_949745795.1 uncultured Oscillospiraceae bacterium
GAAATTGACATTGAAGTTCACAAGCTGCAAACTTTAAAATCAGCATATTTAAATCAACGCTACAAGCTTGAAGACAATGTTTTAAGGCACATTCCGGAAAGTCTTGCAAAGGCAAAAGAGAATCTAAATGCCGTTTTAGCCGATTCAAAAATTACTGAGCAGAATCCTCTGAAGCGTGACAGTGAAGGCAATGTTATATTTTCCGGAATAACGATAAACGGTAAGGTTTATGCAGACAAAAAAGAAGCCGGAATTGCCCTGATTGAAGCTGCCTCCAAAGCTCTTACCGGAAATCCAAACGCAAGAACCGAAATCGGACAATACAGAGGATTCGGAATGGAAGTTTTCTTTGACGCACTGTCAAATGAGATAAAAGCGGATATTAAGGGCAAAGGAAGCTACAGAATAACTCTAAGCAGCAGTGAAACTGGAAATATAACAAGAATTGACAATGCAATAAATCATATTCCCGAAAAAATCGACGAATGCAAGTCTGAAATCGAAGCTCTTAATACTAAGCTTGAAAATTCAAAGGTCGAATTGGCAAAGCCGTTTTCAAAAGAACAGGAACTGAAAACTAAGCTTGCAAGGCAGTCTGAACTGGACAGAGAATTGAATCTTGACAACAAGGAAAAGCTTTTGGGCAAGGACAATGTTAAGTCCTTTGAACTGGAAACCGAAGCCGACAGGCGAATGCTGAATGTTCAGAATAATATTGACAATCCTGATTCTTCAAAGAAAAGTAACAGGAGTTTTGAAATGGAAATCTGACAATACACCATTTTACGGCAGAACGGAGGTGAAATAAGACGGGTAAATTTCAAATCATTCTTATCATTTTGACAAGTATAACAATTATAATAACTATTTACAAAGAAGCGAAAAGAACAAATAAAAAGATTGATGATTTAAACATAGGAAAATTCAAAGAGCAAACTCTGTGTAATAGAATGATTTGAAATTTACCCGTCTTATTTCACCTCCGTTCTGCCGTAAAATGGTGTATTAGTCAAATTTCTATATCAAAACTCCTATTACTTTTCTTTGAAGAATCAGGATTTTCAATATTATTATGAGCATTCAGCATTTGCCTGTCGGCTTCGGTTTCCTGTTCAAAGGACTTAACATTGTCCTTGCCCAAAAGCTTTTCCTTGTTGTCAAGATTTATTTGCGTAACAATTTTAAAAGTTTAAATGATGTAATCGGTAAGGGTAAAAATGATAAAACTCTCACTGGTCAGCATAAAGACTTGAAAAAAGCTCTGAATAAGGAAATTAATTTAATCGAACAAAGGTATGCTGAAGATGAAAAACGTTTGAATCAATTTACGTCCGAACAGCAAAATACTGTACGTGCGATTAACGATTTTAAATTATTTATGGAATCTTGGACAAAAACTACAGCTGAAAATAATAATTTAAAAATCCAATTATCCGATATGAAACAGCAAATGGAACTTTTAAATAATAAAGTGAATGAATTGGAAAAACAAAATCAAATTCTTAAATATCAGTCTCATCACAAGTCTGATAATCAACATTCTCATGATGAAAAGGAACTTTGATTAATTCGCCAATGGCGAATTACAAAAATAAAGCACATTATTATAAATAAAAGGAAGTCAGCAAGACTTCCTTTTTTTGACTTTATTCGACTAGTGTGGTATAATTAATTTGCTGCTTATTCCTTTCCAACTGGAAAGGAGGTGAATCCAGAGTGGAATATCTAATAGCTTTTGTTATCTCTATCACAGCAAGTGTAATCGCACATTACATTTGCAAGTGGCTGGATAAGGATAATCGAAACAAATAAAGCAGCCAGCACAAAAGCCAGAGGTCGCACCCTCTGGCTTTAATGATTTTTTGATGAATCCCAAAATAGAATATCTTAGCTTTATGGTGTTATTATACACCACTTTTTTATTATTGTCAAGTGTTGTTATATAATTCGCCATTGTCGAATTTTAAATACATACATCAAAAGCTCGGTTATTCACCGAGCCTTAATGTGTAGAAAAAATATTGTCTTTCTTTGTATTATTATTTCAGCTTTTGCCGATATTTACATTATATCATATACTTTTCACTAAGTCAACACATTTCTATCATTTTATCTGAATTTATTTTTACCACATAATATATAGTCTGTCTCTTATAC
>CATKAZ010000026.1 GCA_949745795.1 uncultured Oscillospiraceae bacterium
TAGTTCAGCTGCAAAATGTCGGATAAAGTTTTTCTTTGTTTTACTTTCTTTCACATGAAAGAAAGTAAAGTACGCATTTCTTTGTAACTTTCTTGTTGCGAGACAAGAAAGTTAAAGATAAAAATTTTCCCAGCTTTTTTAAAAGCTGATTTGCACACGCAAAGAAAAGTACCTTGTTTCTTTAAAAAATTCTTTTTATTAGCTTTCTTTTAAAGAAAGCTAAATCGGAGTAAATCATGAAATATTTAAGTATTGGAAAAGTAAAAATAAAAAGGACTGCCGCTTTAGCGCCCATGGCGTCGGTTGCCGACAGAGCCTACAGAACCCTTTGCCGTGAGTACGGCGCATGTTATACGGTAAGCGAGCTTATTTCCGCAAAGGGACTTTGCTACAATGACAAAAAAACCGCTGAACTTTGTACAGTAACAGACGGCGAACGTCCTATGGCTTTGCAGCTTTTCGGAGACGATCCGGAATTTATGAAAAAAGCGGCGGAAATCTGTATGGCATACGATCCCGATATACTGGATATTAATATGGGCTGTCCCGTACCGAAAGTGGTAAACAACAATTCGGGCAGCGCTTTAATGAAAGATATTAACCGTGCGGCGGAAATTGTAAAAGCGGTAAAAAGCGTTTCGGGTGTACCGGTAACGGTAAAATTCCGTAAGGGTTGGAACAAGGATTCCGTTAACGCCGTGGAATTTGCCGCCGCTGTGGAACAGGCAGGGGCTGACGCTGTTGCAGTTCACGGCAGAACAAAAGACCAAATGTATTCGGGTAATGCCGACTGGAATATTATTAAACAAGTTAAAGAAAACGTTTCTATACCGGTAATCGGAAACGGAGATGTTGACAGTCTTGAAAGCTGTCTTGCCATGTATGAACAAACAAACTGCGACCTTGTCATGATAGGACGTGCTACCTACGGCAATCCCTTTATTTTCAGAGAAATAGACAGCTATTTTGAAAATGTTCAATACACTCCTCCGACAATTGAAGAGAGAATGAAAGTAATGCTTTATCATATCCGTCTGATACTTGAGCAGTCGGGACGGGAAAACGAACAGAAAGCCATGAAGGAAGCAAGAAAACACGCTTCGTGGTACATGAAGGGACTTTACGGTGCAGCGGGATTCCGTGCAAAATGCTACAGTCTTGAAACCTACGAGGACGCTTTAAGGCTTGCCGATGAATTTTTGGAATTACAGGCAAAAAATAAATCAGGCTTGCTATAAGCTCACCTGATAAAGAAATAATAAATAATTCCGTAAACTACCGACGCCGTAGTACCGTAAAGTATAACGGGACCTGCAATTGTGAAAATTTTTGCACCCACGCCCAGTATCAGTCCTTCGGACTTTGATTCTATCGCAGATGATACCACTGCATTTGCAAATCCTGTGATGGGTACAAGCGTTCCTGCCCCCGCATGCTTGGCAAGCTTTTCGTAAATTCCCAGTCCTGTAAAAAATGCGCTGAGGAATACCAGTATTATCGACGCCCATGCCCCTGCGGCTTCTTTTTCAACTCCGTAATGGGTGAAAATGTTTAAAATTACTTCGCCGAGAGTACAAATAAGTCCGCCTATCAAAAATGCCATGGGTACGTTTACCCAGCTTCTGGAGTTCGGCGACGCTTTTTTACTCATTTCACTGTATTCTTTTTTCGTTACCATTCTATTCGCTCCTTTCACAGATTATTTTCTGCACTAAATTCATCATTATTCATAAAAAAATATTTTTAAAAAATTACTTGACAATAATCTAAAATTATGTTAGCATAAAAATATAAAATATTTTAAAACTATGAAAAAGGAAGATTCATTGTCAAAGCTTACTCAGAGAGGTTCTGTCATCGGCTGAAAGCAGGACTGTAACAGATTTTGAATACACCGCCTTTTGAGTCCGGTTAATACCCGGCGTTTCGTTTGCGTTATAAAACGGCTTTTTAAGGCAGAATATGTCTGTATTCTGTGAAAAAGGGTGGAACAGCGGTTATTATCGCCCCTTGGACTTTTTGCGTCCGAGGGGCGTTTTGTTTTTGATAAGGGGGATATATGACGGCAATACATTCAATTATAATATTTGCAGTTTTAAACTGCTATGCAATTATGGAATTTGCTGATTTTAGTATTTTTTCAGTACTTTTTACCGTTTTAGGCGGATTGTGGTTTATAGTATTCAACATTTTTCCGTCATTCAAAAAGCAAAATTCATTTAAAACAA
>CATKAZ010000027.1 GCA_949745795.1 uncultured Oscillospiraceae bacterium
GTTGGTTATTGTAAAAATAACTTTGCGAGTGTTTAAAATACATAACAAGTTAATTAAATTCGGCATAAAAGTTTTTGCCAAGCTTTTTTCAAAAAGCGGAAGATATAAAAGTTTTTTACCTACTTTTTTTCTAAAAAGTAGGGAGGAGGAATAAAAATGATTAGAGAAGATTTAAGAAATATTGCCATTATTGCTCACGTTGACCACGGTAAAACAACACTGGTTGATGAAATGTTAAAGCAGGGCGGAGCGTTCAGAGAAAATCAGGTTGTTGCTGAAAGAGTTATGGACAACAACGACATTGAACGTGAAAGAGGTATTACAATTCTTGCAAAAAATACATCTGTATGCTATAACGGCACAAAAATAAATATTATAGACACTCCCGGACACGCTGATTTCGGCGGAGAAGTTGAGAGAGTTTTAAGCATGGTGGACGGCGTACTTCTCCTTGTAGACGCTGCCGAGGGCGCTATGCCTCAGACAAGATTCGTACTTTCAAAGGCTTTGGAAATGAACCATAAAATAATCATAGTTGTAAATAAAATCGACCGTCCTGACGCTCGTCTTGACGAGATAGGCGACGAGGTTTTAGAGCTTCTCTTAGACCTTGACGCTAATGACGAGCAGCTTGAAAGTCCTATACTTTTCTGCTCGGGCAGGGCAGGTACTGCGTCTCTCAGCCAGTATGAGGAGGGTACTGACCTGATTCCGCTTTTCGATACTATTATAAATTATATTGATCCTCCGAAGGTTGAAGAGGACGGTCCGTTCCAGATGCTGGTATCATCTATTGACTATAACGAATATGTAGGTAGAATCGGTATCGGACGAATTGCAAGAGGTAAGGCTCGTGTAAATCAGAATGTTGCTGTCTGCAATCATCAGAACCCGGATAAGAAAATTACAAACGCAAAGCTTGTTTCACTTCTCCAGATCGAGGGACTTCAAAGAGTTCCCGCACAAGAGGCTGAAGCCGGAGATATCGTATGGGTAAGCGGTATAGAAGGAATAACTATAGGCGATACCGTATGCAGTCCCGAAGCAGTTGAAGCTATTCCTTTTACTAAAATCAGCGAGCCTACTGTTGAAATGACATTTGCTGTAAATGATTCTCCGTTTGCGGGAAAAGAGGGTAAATTTGTAACTTCACGTCAGCTCAGGGAAAGACTTTTCAAGGAAACCTTAAAGGACGTTTCTCTGCGTGTTGAAGAAACGGAAAATACCGACGCTTTCAGAGTTGCCGGACGCGGTGAAATGCATCTTTCTATTCTCATTGAAAATATGAGACGTGAAGGCTATGAACTGTCTGTTTCCACGCCGAGAGTACTCTTCAAAGAGGACGAAAACGGTCAGAAGCTTGAACCTGTTGAAAGACTTGTTATTGACGTTCCGGAAGAATGCGTTGGTTCGGTTATGGAAAAAATGGGTACAAGAAAGGCTGAAATGCTGGAAATGCACCCACAGGGTTCAAGAATGAAATTGGAATTTTTAATACCGTCCAGAGGGCTTTTCGGCTACAAAAGCGAATTTTTGACCGATACTAAAGGCGAGGGCATTATGTCCAGTGTGTTTGACAGCTATCAGCCGTACAAGGGTGAAATTCCAAGAAGGAATACAGGCTCTCTCGTTTCCTTTGAAACAGGTGAAGCGGTTACATACGGTCTTTACAATGCACAGGAAAGAGGTCAGCTGTTTATTCCCGCAGGTACTCCCGTTTACGAAGGTATGATCGTTGGAGCGTCACCCAAGGCGGAAGATTTAGTAGTAAACGTGTGCAAGAAAAAGCACCTTACAAATACCCGTGCAAGCGGTTCTGACGACGCACTAAGGCTTGTTCCTCCAAGACGTCTAAGCTTAGAGGACAGTCTTGAATTCCTCGCAGACGATGAACTTCTTGAAGTTACTCCCGATAATATCCGTATCAGAAAGAGAATCTTAAGCAATTCTTTAAGAGCTAAAACTCGTGCAAAACAATAACCAGCCTTTTGAAAAAGGCTGGGCGAAAACTTTTATGTCGTCCGCTTTTGAAAAAGCGGAACCAAAACTTTCATGCCGGGCAAAAGCAACTTGAAACATTTTTTAAAGACTCGCAAAGTTAATTTTATAGAGAATTGAAGAAAAAATAGTTATTTAAGTAAATGTGGATTATCAGTACGTTTAAGAAGATATTCAATAGAAACATCAAAATAATCGGCAATGAGGATCAATGCTTTATACCTAACCTGACGTTGACCGTTTTCAATTTGACTTATAAAATTTAGGGGTAAATTCAAATCTTCCTCCA
>CATKAZ010000028.1 GCA_949745795.1 uncultured Oscillospiraceae bacterium
AAAGTTTTGGTTCCGCTTTTTCAAAAGCGGAGGCTTTTTTCAAAAAGCGGTTAAAAAGCGGCAGGTTCTATAGAGATAATATAATAATATACCGGCTGACCGCCGTTTACGAGCATAATTTCTGTTTTATTTCCGAATTTTTCTTCAAGTAACGCCATCAGACTTTCCGCCTGTTCTTCTGTTACATCAGCGCCGTAAATAACGGTAATGTAAGCGGTATCGTTTTTGCTCATTTTTTTAGTAAGCTTGAAAGCCGCCTTGTTTACGTCCTTTTCGGCAAACTGAAGCTTACCGTTATTAAAGGCCATTATTTCACCTTTTTTAATATTGTGTCCCTCATACTCGGAATCTCTTGCGGCAAAAGTTATTTGTCCTGTAGACACCCTTTGGATAGCCTTTGTCATTTCCATACGATTATCGGTAAAATTATTACTTTCATCAAAAGCCATAAGAGCTGAAATTCCCTGAGGAATAGTTCTTGACGGCAGTACGCATACATTTCTGTCCGCAAGATTTACTGCCTGTTCAGCCGCCATAATAATATTTTTATTGTTAGGCAGTACAAAAACAGTTCTTGCAGGAGTCGCATGAATAGCCTTAAGGATATCATCAGTTGACGGATTCATTGTCTGACCGCCTTTTATAATACAGTCCGCACCCAAATCCTTAAACATTTCTTCAAGACCGTGTCCGGCGGCAACTGCAACGAAACCGAAGTCCTTTTCAGGGCGTACCGGCACAAATTCCTGTCGATTAGTTATTTTTTCATCTTTTACACGCATTTCATGCTGAATTTTCATATTTTCTATTTTCGGCTTAGGATCGTTTACAAATCTGCCGAATTCAAGTGCTTTTTGCATAGCAAGTCCCGGATTATCGGTATGGACATGAACCTTAATAATCTCATCGTCCTCCACAACTACAACGCAGTCACCGATAGTTTCAAGGTATGCTCTAAGCATAAAAGAGTCTTTGCAGCCGGTTTTTTTCTCAATAATATATTCCGTACAGTAGGAGTACTTAATTTCTTCTTCATTTTCCGCAGAATTATCTGTAACATCAAAGGTTCTAGTTACAGTTTTTGCATCAGACTTTTTTGCAATGCCGTTCCCGCTGAAAACCTCAAGCATTGCCCTGTAAATTGTAACCAATCCCTGACCGCCTGCATCTACAACTCCTGCTTTTTTCAGTACAGGAAGCTGTTCGGGAGTTCTTTCCAGCGCCTCCTGAGCGGCGATGCATATTTCATTCCAAAAAGACTGTAAGCTTCCTGAAAATTCTGCTATTTCTTCAGCTCTTTCTACTGCCTTGCGGGCAACGGTAAGAATAGTACCCTCGGTAGGGTTCATAACCGATTTATACGCCGCTTCAACTCCGATTTCCATAGCCTTAGCAATATGTATGCAGTCGGCTGTTTCAAGTCCCGAAAAACCTTTTGAAAATCCCCTGAAAAGAAGCGACAAAATAACTCCTGAATTTCCTCTGGCACCTCTAAGCAGTGCAGATGCGGCAATATCCGCCGCCTGAGATACTGTTATATTATCTTCTGAAAGCTCAAGCTCTCGTACTGCCGCTGACATTGTCATAGACATATTTGTACCCGTATCACCGTCCGGCACAGGATACACATTAAGCTCATCTATCTTACGTCTGTTATTCTCTATACTGATTCCTGCCGAAATCAAACTGTCTCTGAATAATTTTCCGTTTAACACTTTTTTGCCCCTCCGTTAGTTTTTAATACCGTCTACAAAAACGTTTACCGCACGTACAGTCACTCCCGCATACTCGTTGAGAGCAAATGTAACCTTATTTTTAATACTATTCATAACTGCTGAAATGTTAGTACCATAAGTTACCGTAATATGCAGATTTACAATCAATTCATTATCCTTTTCCATAATAAACGTACCGATACCGTTTGATTTTTTTCCAAATATATCACATAAAATAAATTCTTTAAATGAACAGCATTTCATACCTGCAACGCCGAAGCATCTTGAAACTGTTCGGCAAACAAGTTCCTTAAGATAAGCGTCAGACACGCCGATTTTCCCCAGATGATTTTCTTTATTTATCATTTTCATTCTCCTTGTGCATATTTATTTAATTATATCATAACCAAAATTTTATTACAACCCCTTACTTTTTTGAAAAAAAGTAAGCAAAAAACTTTTATATCGTCTTTAGTTTAATGAATATTGTTTTATAAGGCTCGACAAGTAAGTAAACAGAGGATTAAAGAAAAAATTTTGAAAAAAAGTCTCCGCTTTTGAAAAAGCGGAACCAAAACTTTCATG
>CATKAZ010000029.1 GCA_949745795.1 uncultured Oscillospiraceae bacterium
ACCGTGGAGGGCAACTCTGGAGATGCGTGCAGGCAGCGGAGCTACCCTGTCGGGAGCAGCTCCATCTACGGCTACGGCATCCCCGCCTATTAAAATCGGGCAAAAGAAAAACAGAGGGGCTTATGCGTGATATCGCTAACGAAGAAAATAGTTTTTAGTATTACCCACAGGCTTGAGCCTGTGGGTTTCTTCATAATAAAGGGTTAAACCTGAAAAGTGTAGTAAATTTTTATTGTGTTACCGCAGGTTCTTGAGTATTTTTCTTCTTTTTCAAATACCTCAATCCTGCGAATAAAGGTTCTCAGCAGTTCGGGAGTAAGCTTCGGCATTTCAATGTATTCTTTTGCCTTTGATATAAACTCTTTTACATAAATATCACGCATATCCATTTCCGATATTTTGTCGGTTATGGCTTTAAGCTCCTGTGTGAGTTCCTCTTGTTCCTGTTCGTAACCGCTTGCCATAGTATCATAGCGTTCGGGAGTAATTCTTCCCGTTGCCCTGTCCTCATACAAACACCGTATAATGTTTTCTACCTGACCGATTCTTGTTTCAATCTGCTGTTTCTCGCGCTCTGTCTGCCTGTAAAATTTCTTGGCTTCCGCTTCACCGTTCTGTGATGCCATTGCATAAAATTCTTCTGTGTTTTCTCTTGCCTTAGCAGTCATAGCTTTCAGCTGTTCCAAAACTATCTTGTCAATCACCTGTTCTCTTATGTAGTGTGAGGTACAGTTTGTTATTAGACTTTGATAACCTCCGCACATAAAGTTGTTTTTTTCAGGCTTCATTGTCTTTGCTCTGTGCAAATATAAACGGGAGCCGCATTCACCGCAGTAGAGATAACCTGCGTACTTGTCCATCTCACCTTGTTTGTCAGGTCGTTTTCTTCCCTCAAAATGCTTTTGTACAAGGTCAAAGGTCTTTCGGTCAATTATAGCTTCATGAGTGTCTTTGAAAATCAGTATATTTTCGGGACTGTTCTTTAATCTCTTTTTAAGCTTGTTCGACTTTGAGTAAGTTTTGAAGTTTACTGTATCTCCGCAGTATGTTTGATTGGACAGTATTGCCCTGACTGTAGTCTGCACCCAATGATACGGTCTTGTTAAATCCGGATGTCTTGAACGGCTTCCTGTTTGATTAAATAAATATACGCTCGGAGAAGTTATTTTTTCACTGTAAAACTTATTGCATATTTTAACTATTCCTATTCCGTTTGAGTACATCTCGAATATTCTTTTAACTATCGGTGCGGTTTGAGGGTCAATGATAAGCTGTTTAGGATTTTCGGGTTCTTTCATATATCCGTATGGGATTGCAGTCCCTACACGCTCTCCGCGTTCACCCTTTGCCCGTTGAACCGCTCGAATTTTTTTTGATGTATCTCTTGCATAAAGGTCATTGAAATAATTCTTTATTCCAGAAAAATCATTAATGCCTTTATCACTGTCTACTCCGTCATTGATAGCTATAAAACGGACATCGTACTGCGGAAAAATTATTTCCATAAGCATTCCCGTCTGTAAATAATCACGCCCCAGTCTTGACTGGTCTTTGACAATTACCGCTCCGACATTTCCGCATTCAACCTCATACATCATTTCCTTGTAGGCAGGGCGGTTAAAGTTTGCATCTGAATATCCATCGTCAACATATACTTTGCAGTTGTGAAAGCCGTTGTCGGCAGCGTACTTTTGCAGTATACTTTTTTGATTTTCTATTGATACTGATTCGCCCTCTCTCATGTCCTCTTGCGACAAACGACAGTAGAGAGCCGTTATCTTTCGGTTTGAATTTGACTGCATATATCATTATCCTTTCGTGTCTTAGATTTTCAAACCGAATAGGATATAGCAATATTTTACTCCTATTCGGCTGAAAAGTCCAGATGTTTTTTTACTTTCCGCTGATAAGATATTTAATTAAATCCGAAACTGTTTTCGGAGTATAATTTTTATCAGCCGTTGGTATAACAGACACAATACGATAACTCATACCGTCAACTTTCATTTCGGAAAATTTATATGAGTTTGTGCCTGTGTCTTTTTCTGTAGTTGAATCTTTCATTTATTGCTCTCCTTGCTGTCCTGTTTGTTTCTGTTCGTAAATTAAAATAAATCATTTTGGTTTTTCCTTTCATAATTTTAAAGCTCGTCATCATCAATATAATATTCATTGACCGCTTCATCATCGTCTTTGTTTTCATAAGGATTTTCATATATTTTCTGCTCGGCAAACTCACGGTTGTTTCTCGCAATCAAATCATCAAGATTGATTTTCCCTCTTGTCCTGCGGACATTCCTCACAGCTTCTTTGCGGTACTCTGCCATAACTTCCGGAGGAACATCTGCCAGTTCTGACAGAATCATAATCATAATTTCAACTTCAACAGCATATCTGAAAAGTCCTTTTGAGATTTTTGTTACGCCTTTCTCACTGCCTTTTACGATTTCATCTGCCAAATG
>CATKAZ010000030.1 GCA_949745795.1 uncultured Oscillospiraceae bacterium
CAGAATAATATTCTGCATAACCTTCTAAAATAGATTCTAATATAATTCCTTCAGCACCCTTGGATATTATTTCAGTTGCAGAAATAACTTCAACCATATTTTTCTTCAAAATGGTTTTGTATCTGGCGCTGTCAAATCTGTTTCTTGAAAATCTATCCAATTTCCAGACTATAATCGCCTGAAATTTCTTTGAATAACTATCATCAATCATTTTTTGAAATTCGGGACGGTTATCGGTTTTAGCGGAGAAAGCACGATCTATATATTCTCCTGTAATATCTATGCCGTTTCTGTCAGCGTATTGTCTGCACTCACGAAGCTGTCCTTCTATGCTTTCTTCACGTTGGTTTTCTGAGGAATAACGAGCATAAATAACTGCATTCATTCTAAAACAATCCTTTCGTTATTAATATTTCTATTATATTTTGAATGTTGAATATTTTTACATTCGTAGACTGCTGCATTTTTATAAAACTTTTGAATATCGGAATATATTGTTTTTGAAAAATAGTTCAAGGAAGATTCTGATATTTTTTTATATTTAATTTTAATCATTTTTAAATTTTATACCTCCGTCGATAATCAATATTGTTTGTCGAATTTTGCAAAATTATGGTATTGATTATATCACAATTAATTAGGTTATGCAATATATTAAAGAAATAATTTAGGGAAAGGAAGTATTATGTATAAGTTTATAATTAAAATTCATGAAATTGTAAAAAGGTACAAAAAGGAGGGCAATTATGCAAATAAATAAAGCAGGTACAGGAATAATAAGCCTAAAGTTTGAAAAGATAGCCGAATTATCATGGGAAGCGGAAGGCTTATTGACAAGAATGGTTAATAATCCAAAGTGTGACTATGTAACAGCAGAAACGTTACATAAAATGTTTCCCGCAGATAGTTTAGAAACCTTTCAAAGTGCGTTAGATGAGCTTGTGGAAAAAAGTTTTGTCTTCCAGCAAAATGAAAAAATTTATTCTGTCAATAAAGTCAAAATGATTCAGGAAATGTTTTATTTAGGTTCAGATTCTAAAGACAAGGAGATCTGTAATGTCTGAAATTTTTAAAATTGTAAAAGATAAAAAACAGGGATTTACCATAGTCCCCAATCAATTGGCATTTGATGAAAATATTTCATTAAAATCTACAATGCTTTTGATTATTATGCTTGCTCTGCCGCCAACATGGGACTTAACAATTAAGGGATTAGCCAAATTAAAAAAGGACGGAATTGACAGTATACGTACAGGAATTAACGAACTTGAAAAAGCCGGATATATTACCAAAAGACGAGTTCGTAATGAAAAAGGACAGGTGCAAGGCACAGAATACACTGTTTATGAAACATTGGATTTAAATCCAAAATTAAATAATAACGATCCTGATAATTCCAGTCAAAAAAATGAAGAAAATACGGACTTTACACCTAAATCGGGAAATCCAATTCAGGTCGTAATACCAAAATATAACAAAAATTTAAAGCCTAAATTGGAAAATCCAATCCAGGGTGAAAAATCGGATTTGCCTGAATTGGAAAATCCTATCTTGGAGAATCCAACGCAATTAAATACTAAATTATTAAATACTAAATATATTAATCAATCTTATCAAGATAATAATAATATAAATAATAATAATACATATAGATGCGATGAAATGGATACGATTGATAGGATTGACAGAAAAGAAATCAAAGCCAATTTAAAAAAACAGCTGAATTATGAAAAACTCACCAGCGAGAACGGAGTTGACAAAAAGCAAATAAACAGCATTATCAACATTTTGGCAGACGCTATGTCAAGCAGTTCTCAAAGGATTCACATTGCCGGAGAAAAAAGACCGTTGGAGGAAGTCATTCAAAGATTCAGTCAGTTAACGGACAAGCACATCGTCTATGTTCTGGAATGTCTGAGCAAAAACGCAGACAAGCCCAGAAACATACGGGCATATCTGCTCACATCGCTTTTCAACGCTCCGTCAACAATTGACTGCTATTATGCACGTGACGCTGATTCAACCCCCAAAAAACAATATTCTTTCAACATAGAAGAAATAAAATCCCTTACAAATTCATTTTCCGGGTAGCAATTCGATGTAAATCCCATTGAATTTACAAAAACAACTGTAATATCGCCGTAGAGTGGACTGGAAAGCCTCACAATCAACGAAGGGAGTTTTTTTACAAAATTATTTTAAAACGCCTAAAAGCCGCCTTTAAATTGCTCTCAGGCGCATATCAAAGTTTCATTTCCGCTCCGTATTTAATCGCAGAGCCGTCTGCAAGGCTCTGTAGCGCACAAAAACAGTGAAAGGAGTGATGCTATATGCACTGTTTCAAACGGGCTGAAATCAGCCAACGGATTCAAAAAAACGGCATAAGCCGAAATGAAAGGAAATGATAAATTTGAAAAAACACAAATTCTGGCAAAAGCTAATGCTGATTTTAACCTCCGTGATGATTCTGTGTTCGGCAGTGCCGTTTCAAGAGTTTACTCAGGTTTCGGCTGCATC
>CATKAZ010000031.1 GCA_949745795.1 uncultured Oscillospiraceae bacterium
ATGAAATCATAGAAGATTTATGGCAGAACAGTCTGTATATTGATGAGAATACGCTGTATGTTAATGTGAATCGTCTGCGGGACAAACTGAAAGGCATAGGGGCCAGCGAATTCCTGCGTACTGTGCGCGGTGTTGGGTATCGATTATGAAGTTGTGGGAATATATTTCCTCTAAGGTCGTTATACTTTGCATTCTTGGTATGGCAGGCATTTCGTTTGGTATTATCGGTGTTGTGGCAGATATTGGCATATATGGAATTTTGCTGTTCGCAAGCGTATATATGCTGATTATTGCTATTTGGCTGTTCATTGACTTTTGGATGGAAAAGAAAAAGTTAGAGAAATTGGAACGGATTGTGGAGGAACTTTCGGATAAGTATCTTTTGGGTGAGGTACTTCCCGTTCCAACAAGTACTGTAGAGCAGCGGTATTATCAGATTATGAAAGAGATTTCCCGGTCTGCCGTAGGTATAACCGAACAATATAGACGCGAGAAAGAAGAATACTGCGACTATGTAGAAAGCTGGATTCATGAGATTAAAACTCCATTGACAGCATGTTCACTTATTCTCTCCAACGGCGGTGATTCCAAAAAGCTGAAGACAGAACTGAAACGAGCGGATAATCTAACGGAAAATATCCTTTACTATGCAAGAATGCGCTCTGTCGAAAAAGATATACAGATTAAGAAGTTCTATATATCGGATATTTATGGGGCTGCGGTAAAAAGCCAGATGGAAATCTTGATGGCTGCAAAAATCCGTGTAGAAACGGAGGGAGACTTTATAGTATACTCAGATCCGAAGATGTTGGAGTTTATTTTAAAGCAGTTGCTGATTAACTGTGCAAAATACTGCCCAAAGTGTTTAATAAAAATTAGGGCAGATCAAGGTGCAATCACTGTAGAAGATAACGGAATTGGGATTCCTTCTCATGAACTGCGCCGCATAACAGATCGGGGCTTTACCGGTACAAACGGCAGGAGGCTGGGAAGCAGTACCGGTATGGGGTTGTATATTGTCCGAAAGCTATGCGAGAGCTTGGAAATTGATATGAATGTAGAGTCGGTACAGGGTGAGTATACGAAATTCATATTCTATTTTCGCAATCTAACAAAACTGTAAGAAAAAACAATGCCTTCCGTTAGAACGAAATCAGTGCTTCGGTGGTAAAATAGCTTCAAACGGAGGTAATGATTATGAGTGAAATTTTAAAAATTAATAACGTAACAAAATATTACGGAAGCGGGAGTGTTGTCACAAAAGCCTTGGACGGTGTTTCTCTTTCTGTAGAAAAGGGAGAGTTCACGGCGATTATGGGACCGTCTGGTTCGGGAAAAAGCACACTGCTGAATGTTATTTCAACGATTGACCGGATTAGTTCAGGCGATATTTATGTTTCCGGGAATCATATTTCGGATATGAAAGAAGATGCGCTGTCTGCATTCAGAAGGGATCAGCTTGGTTTTATATTTCAGGATTATAATCTGCTGGATACGTTAACCATTGAGGAAAATATCGTGCTTCCGCTGAACCTGCGGAAAGAAAGTTTAACAAAAACTCGTAACGAGCTGCAGCGAGTGGCAAAAGCCCTTGGCGTTATGGAGCAACTGAAGAAAGCTTTGTTCCATGAATCAGTTCATAAATACTTGCCCGTTTCAGATAAACTGCCGAACCCAGTGAAGCAAGCAGAAAAAATTCCAGCTACCAATCCGATGGTCAGCATGAGTCCGGCGGGGGAATAGACCGACAGAGTAAATTTCATTTCAAGAAGGCGCATCATAAGTGCTGATAGTCCTTGATAAATGAATAAACCAATTACCAGACCCATTCCCAAGGCTAATAAACCTATAATGGATGTTTCTGAAAGAAAGATAATAAGGATATTACGCCTTGTCATACCCAAAGTCAGATATGTCCCAAACTCTCGTTTTCGGAGCTTCAGCATAAACGAGGTGGCATAGCTCAGCACAAAGGCTACAATAGCCGAAATGAAAATCACAATGCCAATCAATGCACCATAGATCTCCTTGTTGACATAATCGGAAGCCTTATTTTTACTAGCAGTGATGTTCAGAAAATAATTGTAGATGGCACATCATTCAATAATACGATTGCCGCCATAATGGTGTTTGCTGCATCTATGGTACTATTTCATATCGGTATGGCAAGAAGTTTGGTGCATCTTCTTTTGAAAAGAAAAGGATTTTGTAATAGAGGGTCCAACACTTTCGTGCTCCGCGCACTTTCCGGGACTTTAGGCAGCAATTCAATTATGCTTGGCTTTTTAGCTTTTTTGTTGACCTTTGCCGTGATTGGGACGAATGTGGCTTTTACGCAGAAAACCAGTCAGGAAGAAATCCTGAAAAGAACCTATCCTTATGACGTAACCTATGCGGACAGCGAGTATCTTGAAACAAGCAGCAATCAAGATGGAAATGGGATCCCCAGAGACAAAGCAGAGGCTATCATACGAAAATATGTAAATATTGAGAGCCAGCTTTCTTATAATGCTTATACGTCTGG
>CATKAZ010000032.1 GCA_949745795.1 uncultured Oscillospiraceae bacterium
CCGGATGTGAAATTTTTTCTGCTGACTAAACGCCCGCAGAGAGTGGAAAAATGCCTGCCGAAAGATTGGGGCGATGGCTGGGATAATGTAATGTTTAATGTTACCTGTGAGAATCAACACAGAGCCGATGAGCGTATTCCGATATTGAAGGAACTGCCTTTTAAGCATAAAGGAATCATGTGCGCTCCGTTCATTGGTGCGGTCAGTATTGAAAAATATCTTGGCGACGATGTGATTGAACAGGTAATTTGCGGCGGCGAAAATTATGACGGCGCAAGACCGTGTAACTTTGATTGGGTAAAGTCTTTACAGGCAGAGTGCGTTGCTCATAATATTACATTCTGATTTATTGAAACAGGGACAGTTTTTATCAAGGACGGAAAACGCTATCACATTCCGAAAAAGCAAATACAAAGTGAAATGGCGTATAAATCGGGAATGAATTATGAGGGCAAGCCGATAGACTGGAAGCTGACTGATCCCTTTGGCAGACTGATTCCGAAAGAAAATTTGTATGTACCCCATTATCGGAATAAATGTAAACATTGCGGAAACAGGCTTATCTGTAATGGGTGTTCCGATTGTGGGAAATGTAACGATTAGTAGTGAGAAGGTGATAGTATAGGACGAATTATAATTTTAGAATTGACGGAGCGTGACGATTCTGCATTTGAGGATATTTTATGCTTTTTGTCATGTCACCCTGATTTAGAAAAATGGGAACTCCGTGACGAGCCGATAATATCATTTCCCAGACTTGAAATAAATCTTGCCCGCAGGAGAATTATCAGCGACGGACAAGAGATTTCATTAACGGCAAAGGAATATGATATTTTCTGTTTGCTGGCGGCAAATAAAAACCGTGTGCTGACCTACGACCAAATCTATGAAAAGGTATGGGGTGACTTTTCTTCAGGTAGTGAAACAATCGGTTTCCATGTCCGTAATCTCCGCAAAAAACTTATTGATTCCGACCAAAAGCCTGCCTATCAAATAGAGAGTATTCGGGATGTTGGGTATCGGTTTCAGTATAATTAAAACAATTTCAAGCAGCAGTCTGTTTTATCGGATTGCTGCTTTCCTTTTTCGGGTGGCATTTTCGAGCGCTTTTTC
>CATKAZ010000033.1 GCA_949745795.1 uncultured Oscillospiraceae bacterium
AAAAACTTTTATGCCGAATTTCATAAACTTTATTTTCTTTATAAAATCTCGCAAAGAGAATTTTTGAAAAAAGTAAGCAAAAAACTCCGCTTTTTGAAAAAAGCTTGGCAAAAACTTTTATGCCGAATTTCATAAACTTTATTTTCTTTGTAAAATCTCGCAAAGAGAACTTTTGAAAAAAGTAAGCAAAAAACTATGCTTTTGAAAAAGCGAAACCAAAACTTTTACCGGATTTCATAAACTTAATTTTTATTATAAAAGCTCGCAAAGCGGCTTTTATTGTCAAATTCAATTAGTTAACTTTTTTAAAACTATTTTATTTGTCTTTTTCTTCATATAGATAAAGCTGCTTCAAGTGTTTTGAGATTTTCAATATTAACAGCAGTCGAACCTTTGAGAGTTTTCTTAACCAATCCGGTAAGTACTTTATTAGGTCCAAGCTCAATAAATTTTTCAATACCGGCACTGTTCATAGCGTTTAATTCCGAAGTAAAGCGTACAGGTGAGATCATATGCTTTGCAAGAAGTGAAGGCATATCGGAAAAATCTGTAAGTTCTTTCCCTGTAACGTTCGAATAAAACGGTACAGACGGTCTATTAAACTTAATATCCTTTATAGCCTCATAAAATTCTTTTGACGCACCCTCCATCAGCTTGGAATGAAAAGCTGCCGATACTTTAAGAGGTACTGCTCTTGCTCCCTTTTGAGCAAACACTTCCGCTGCCCTGTCAGCCGCCTCCTTCTCACCTGCAATTACTGTCTGAACAGGAGAATTATAATTTACCGGCACAACATATCCCGAAACCTCTTCGCACACTGTTTCAATTTCTTCCGGCGTCATCTTCATAACGGCATACATAGCTCCCTGGGTTTCACGTCCTGCCTTGTCCATTGCAGCGGCTCTTGCCTTTATTACTCTGAAACCGTCCTCAAGAGAAAGCATTCCCGTTGCTGTCATTGCGGCATATTCTCCAAGTGAATGACCTGCCGCCGCATCAAATGAAATACCGTTTTTCTTTGCAGTTTCAAAGCATAAAAGCGACATTGCCATAATAGCAGGCTGTGAATTACAGGTCTGGGCAAGCTCTTCCTCTGAACCGTCAAAAGTTATTTTTTTTAAATCGTATCCCAGTATTTCAGACGCTTTGTCATAAATAAATGAAAATTCCGGATTTGCTTCCAGAAGCTCTTTACCCATACCGGAATACTGTGAACCTTGTCCTGAAAATAAAAATGCTGTCATTGTCAAAAACCTCTTTCTATAAAATGTTAATATTGCACAATAATTCAGTGAGTTTTTTGTGCAATATATGGGATTTTAAAATTTTGGCAAATAAAAACCAATTATTACATTGCAAAAAAGTTAAAAATAGATTACAATAAAAAATGATACATTTATGGTTTTACTGCATCTGCTTATAATAATATACCATAAAATTCAATAGAAAACAATGTCAGGGAGGAATTTTTTTTGCTGGGAATCAAAATTTTAGGTACAGGCGGATATCAGCCGCTTAAAAAGGTTGTAAATGAAGACTTCACATCTATTGTCGAAACCAGTGACGAATGGATAAGAACAAGAACAGGAATGTCCGAACGCTTTGTATCAGACGGCGAACCTACATGGTACATGGGAACAATGGCGGCAAAGGAAGCTATAACTGCTGCCGGAATTTCTCCGGAGGACATAGGGGTTATTATTGACACAAGCGTTTCATCGGATTACTATACACCGTCAATGTCATGTATGATTCAAAGAGAAATCGGCGCTGTTAATGCAATGACAATTGACGTAAACTGTGCGTGCGCAGGCTGTGTATATGCTATTGACATGGCAAAAAGATACCTTCAGACAGATGAAAATATGAAATATGCACTCGTAGTTGCAAATGAAAATCTGACAAAAATTACAGATTATACCGACAGAAGCACCTGTGTGCTTTTTGGAGACGGTGCAGCGGCTTTGGTTATAGAACGTTCTGAAAATTCACTTTATTCAAGCTTTCTCGGAGCTGACGGAACAGGCGCCAAATATTTGTTTGCACGTTCAATACCGCCGGCAAATGCGTTTATGACAGGCAATGGAAAGGTAGACGACGGTTTTCCAGAATCAAATTCCCATTATCTTTATCAGGACGGAAGAGAAGTATATAAATTTGCTACAAAGGCTCTTCCTAACGCACTTACAAAAGCAGCTGAAAAAATAGACTTTGATCTGAATGAGCTTGATGTAATCATTCCGCATCAGGCAAATGTAAGAATAATTGAAACTGCCGCTAAGAATTTAGGTATTTCAATGGATAAATTTATTGTGAACCTCGACAAACATGCAAATACCTCAAGCGCCTCCATTCCAATCGCTCTAAACGAAGCAGTACGCAGCGGAAGAATCAAAAGAGGGGATAAAGTAGGATTTGTAGGTTTCGGCGCAGGTCTGACCTTTGGCGCAATTATTTTTGAATTTTAATCCTTTGTAGAAGTAACTTTGCGGGACTTTAAAAAGAAAATCAAGTTGATTATATCCGGCATAAAAGTTTTGGTTCCGCTTTTTCAAAAGCGGAGGCTGTCGAGCCTTATAAAACAAATTCTTCAAATTAAAGACGATATAAAAGTTTCTTGATTA
>CATKAZ010000034.1 GCA_949745795.1 uncultured Oscillospiraceae bacterium
CTACCGACTGAGCTACAGAGGCATTTGCCAAAATGGCGACCTGGATGGGAGTCGAACCCACGACCTCTAGCGTGACAGGCTAGCGTTCTAACCAACTGAACTACCAGGCCATAAGTGGTGGGAACAATAGGGCTCGAACCTATGACCCTCTGCTTGTAAGGCAGATGCTCTCCCAGCTGAGCTATGCTCCCACTTTTTTGTCGCTGTCTCTCAACGACTTAATTATTTTACAACAAATTCCGTCAAAAGTCAATAGGTTTTTCAAAAAAAAATTATGTTTGTTAATTTTGTACAATCCAAATAGCTTTCATTTAGTCAATACGCACAATAAAATTCATTTTTTCAAAATCCGAAGCTGTCATTTTTATTAAACAATCGAATTATTTCCAGCTTCAAGCCTCGATATTCACGGCTTTCAAGCTGAGGGTCTTTGCTTATTATGTCCTCGGCGATACTTTTTGTCAGGTTCATCATATCCATATCAGAGGCAATATCAGCAATTTTGAGAGGCGGAAGTCCGTGCTGACGCTGACCGAAAAAGTCACCCGGACCTCTCATTTTAAGGTCTTCTTCGGAAATTTTAAAGCCGTCTGAAGTTTTGCTCATAACTTTCATACGCCTGATACATTCTTCACCTGTATTGTCCGTCAGGAGTATACAATGGCTCTGCTGACTTCCTCGTCCCACACGTCCTCTTAGCTGATGAAGCTGTGAAAGACCGAATCTTTCGGCATTTTCTATAAGCATAACGGAAGCGTTTGCTACGTCCACACCAACCTCCACAACAGTCGTACATACCAGCAAATCAATTTTACCGTCCTTGAATTTGCCCATTATTTCATTTTTTTCAGCGGCTTTCATTTTACCGTGCAGCAGACCGATTTCATAGTCTGCGAAATCATCGGTTTTCAGCTTGTCGGCATAGCTTTTGACAGCCTGTAGATCACTGTCGCTGTCCTCTATCATAGGACAAACTATATAAGCCTGCCTGCCGCTGTCAATTTCGGACTTTATAAAATTATAAGCTCTTTTCCTAAGCTTTCCCGTTACTGCATAGGTTTTCACAGGAAGTCTGCCCTTAGGCATCTGATTAATAACGGAAATATCCAAATCACCGTAAATTATCAACGCAAGAGTACGGGGAATAGGCGTTGCCGACATTACAAGTCTGTGAGGACTGTTCCCCTTTTCAGCAAGTGCAGCACGCTGTGCCACACCGAAACGATGCTGTTCATCGGTAATAACAAGCCCGAGCCGTTGAAATTCAACATCTTTCTGGATTATTGCATGAGTACCTGCGGCAACTGCCGCCTCACCTGATTTCAAGGTTTCTTTAGCAATACGCTTCTGTTTAGCGGTCATAGACCCTGTCAGCAGTACCACATTTACGCCAATAGGTTCAAGAAAGCTTTTAAGTGTATTGTAATGCTGAACCGCAAGAATTTCCGTAGGCGCCATAAGAGCCGACTGAAACCCGTTTCGGCAGGCAAAATAACATGCGGCGGCGGCAACGGCAGTTTTACCGCTTCCCACGTCCCCTTGAAGTAAACGATTCATAGGAGAATCTTTAGACATATCATTTATTACGTCAGATATTGCATTTTTCTGTGCATCGGTCATTTCAAAAGGCAAACTGCCGTAAAAAGCGGTCATGTCGGTATTTTTATCCATTATGTACGCCGTTTTCTCACGACTGTGATTTTTCATAGTCATCATACCCAGCTGAAGAATCAGCATTTCGTCAAAAGCCAGACGTTTTCTTGCGTTGGCGGCGTCTTGAGAGTCCTCAGGAAAATGAATACTTTTAAGTGCATGAGGCAGTGACAGCAATTCGTTTTCCATTAACAGATTTGTCGGCATACTGTCAAAAGGTTCGCTGTCCAGTATGGACACAGCCTCCCTCATATTTTGCAGAATTGCGGCAGAGGTAAGACCGGTAGTCAAATGATAAACCGGCTGAAAAGGCTCTGCTCCCGCTTTTATAATACGGGGAGAATTTATCTCACGGCGCAAAAGATTACCCGTAATCTTACCGTAAAAGCAGTATTCCACGCCCTCCCTAAGGGCACGAAATCCGTATATATTATTGTAAATTATAACAATAAAATCGTGAACGCCGTCTGTAGCGACGGCTTTAAAAATACTCAAACCCCTGCGTATCCTCTGTTCGGGCATTTTTTTTACTATTGTCCCCTTAAGTACTGCATAATCGTTTATATTTGCCTCAAGAGGAGATATCGGATTGGAAAAATCAACATAACTGCGGGGAAGATGGTAAAGAAGATCATAGACTGTGGTAATTCCCAGCTTTTCATAGTATGCCGCCTTTTTTTCTCCCACACCCTTTAGATACCGTATCGGTTTGAAAAGATCATTCATTTTCTTCTCCCCTTTTTAAGCTTTTGAAAAAGCTTAAGCAAAATTTTTATGTCGGGCTTCATCAACTTAAATATTTTTCTAAAGACTCGTAAAGCAGCTTTTAAAAAAGCTGATAAAACACATTTGTTCATTTCTTGTCGCTCATCTGATACCGAATAAAAGAAACAAGTTTCTTTAAAACTTCTTTTTTACTTTGTTATTTTCTTTTCGTGTGCCAATCAGCTTTTGAAAAAGCGCAACCAAAACTTATTTGTTCATTTCTTGTCTCGCAACAAGAAACGAACCAAAGAAATGCGTTCTTTACTTTCTTTCATGTGAAAGAAAGTAAAACAAAGAAAAACTTTATC
>CATKAZ010000035.1 GCA_949745795.1 uncultured Oscillospiraceae bacterium
TACTGTGAATAAAAAAGACTTAGACAAGCTTCGCAGTATTGCAGAAAATGTAACCAAAAGTTTTACCGACAGAAACCGTCCGCAGCTTGTCCCCTCTTTGGCACAGCAAAAACAAATGACCGCCGCACCACGGCGGCAGTCACGTAATAATGAAATTTCATTGTGAATTATTGTTCCACATTTTTTCATAATATATTTTTGTACAAGTTGGAATAATATGTTCTTCAAAAGCAATCAGTGTTTCGTTTGCTATAGTTCTGATTATGGCATATAATATTAAATCGGACTGAGCCAAATATATTTTATCTACTCCGTCAGTAGAAATTTTGATAATTTAAAATAAATATCAACCATTATTTGTAAATTGTTATAATAAAACAAATGACCACCGCACCACGGCGGTAGTCACGAGAAATATCTTTATACTATTTTCTAAAAATCCAAATCACTGTGACTGCCAGTTCGAATTAAAGACAGTATTAATTTATCTTCATAAATCCTATAAACCAACAACCAGTCGGGCATAATATGGCATTCCCTAAATCCTTTCCAATTTCCAGTTAAAGCGTGATCTTTATTTTTTTCTGGTAATGGATTTCCATTTAGAAGCTGTTCTACAACTTCATCTAACAAGGTTATATTATATTGCCTTTTAACTAGCTTCTTATAGTCTTTTTTAAATGAAGTCGTTGCCACTAATTCATATTTACTCATGGTCATTTTCCATTTCTTTCATAAATTCCTTAAAATCAGAGTATTTCTTTGCATTTGGATCGTCTGCGATAATATCACTTTCCATTCTCGAAATAGTGTTTTCATCAGCAAATAATGTTATAAATTCCCTCATTTTTTCTTCGGATAATGATGCAAGAACGCTTACCGCATAATCTTTTGTACTCATATTTATTCCTCCCAATTATTTTTTGTTCGCAAAATCAATAACCTTTTCTTTATTATCTGAACATAGCTTATTTATCGTCCACCTCAATAAGCTCATGTAACTGGCCATTCCCTGATGAAAGCTGCTCAATTGATCTGTCAAGCTTGGCAAGATATTCAGCATTTCTTGCTGCCTTTTGTAGAGCATTCCATTCTTCCAAACTAATAAGAACTACATTTTTCTCTCCCTTACGAGTAACGATAACCGTTTCAGATTCATCTGTTACTTTGTCACAATAGGTTTTTAAATTCTCACGGATTGTTGAATAATTAACTGCTAACATATAATCATCTCCTATAATAAAAGTACGCTTTCTTGTACTATTTATTGTACCATATTATTATATGTTTGTCAATAGAAATTAAATCAAAAAAAGAAAGGAACACCTATGAAACTAAAAAAATTATTAACCGTTATATCCGCCGGAGTAATGATACTCTGCTGTTCATGTTCGGAAAAGGAACAGGAAAAAGATATGAGTTTTGCCGTAAGTCCGGAAATCATGGTTTGCAGGATAATCGATGCCATCGCTGCAAATGACCAAAAGGCATACTGCAATTATTATCCCGACAGTGAAAACTCATATAATCAGTCATTTGACGATATATATGAAAAATATGCCATGCAGTGCCGTGAATTCGGTATTGATTATGAAGTAACACGAAGCGCCTCCGATTTTAATATATACATTTTTAACGATAAACGTTTTGATGAAGGTATGGTATCATTTTCTGTTTATCTTAAGGATTCTGACATGATAAAATTTCACATCAAAACTCAGTATGACATTAATAAAAAAGGATACTGCATTGAAGAAATAATTCCCAGAGACGCAGGAGAAGCAACCGCACAGCAGTCATACATAAAAGAAAATTACAGCTCAATTGATATTGACAATATAGAATATAAATGAAGGATATGATATAATGGTATTCAGAAAAATATTAGAAGTTCAGGAATCACTGAAAAACGAAAAAACAAAGCTTGCCGATACTCAATACTGGATTCGGTTTTTACAAACAGCTTCACATGTCTTCAAGCAGTCATTTGACGATCAAATAATGATAAATCTGCATCACCCCGAATTTACTGCCTGTGCAGACGCCCGTTCATGGCGAAGTCTAGGCTGTGAACCAAAGGGACATGGTGTTCCTACAATACACAACGGCAAAATACGTTTCTTATTTGACATTACTCAAGTATCCGTTCCGGAGAATACTCCCATGCCTTGGGTTTGGGAAATCAATGACAGTCAGCTGAACATTGATTACAGTGAATCGGTTTCAAAACAACTTGCCGATAAATACAACTTGGATTCCGAAACTTTGGAAGAACAGCTCTATGAACTTACTCTTATGCGTACTGCAAAGTATTTAAATGATGATAAATCGGATTTATTCAAAGCTGCTGCGGAATCTGCCGCATATTCCGTTATTTACAGATGCTGTCCCGATGAGGCGCAGCCATCTTTGAAAAATCTTGCGGGATTAAGTAAATATCCCATTGAAGAAATCGGACAGGCTGTTAAAGAAGTTTCTAAAAGTATTTTAATTGAAGTCGAAAGTATTGTCAGACAAGAAAGAAAAAATGAAATTATCAGGAGAAATGAAAATGAAAGAGAAGAAAATAAACGGAGTGAGACACGTTCTAAATCACAAGACAGGGGAATTTCTTCCGGACACAATGATTCAAAACGGATTGACATACATTCTGGAGGAGGAGAATTTTCTGTATTATCCGATTTATATGAAGGAAGTGCCGATAGATCAAATATCGGATCAGGAAAGGAAAGAATTTCTGGAGATGAAGATCGGAAGA
>CATKAZ010000036.1 GCA_949745795.1 uncultured Oscillospiraceae bacterium
GTACAGCATGAAGTCACTACATAAAAATAACGCCCTTACTGTTGGCGCAGTAAAGACGTCGAAAGCAAATACCATGAACCATAAAAAATACTTGCCAGCTCCTATTGTACCATAATTTTAGGAGTTTGGCAAATAGAAAGGAACGCAACATGTCACAAATTCTTATTGAAAGAAGCAATAAATTAAATAATATAATTGAATCTCCCATAGTACGAATGGAGGGAGTAAAAGAAGCCGCCGAGCTTTTCGGACTGCCTAAGCACCTTGTAAGGACTCTTGCTCTGGAGGGAAAAATTAAAGCTGTAAGGGTTAGTAATTCCCCTAATGCAAAGATACTCATAAATGTTCAGAGCCTTAACGATTACTTCAACAGTGCTGTTATCGGTACTGTAGAGCCGGAAACTAAGGTCGGTGGTATTCAGCCGATTCCGGTAAGACTGTAAAGGTGGTGAAGCTATGAATATAATAGACTTCATTCCAAAAGGCAGAAAAAATGCTGTTACAACAGAAGAATTAAAAGCAATAACAGGCTTTGACGTTCGTACTATTAGACAACACATAGCTAATGCAAGACTTAAAGGAACTGTTATATGTTCAAGTTTGAAATCTGAGGGCGGCGGTTATTTTCTTCCGGAATCACCTGATGAAGCTTTAGAGTATGTAAGAACGGAACAGAACAGAATTGAAAGTGCAAATATGGCTTTACAGGGCACAGTTAAATATATTTCCGAGCAGAACGGCGGTGATACATATTGAGCAAAATAGACCTGTCAAACATCACAGCGGAAAACATACATACTTTATGCAGTGAAACCATGGTAAATCACTTCTTTATGTGTTCTCAGGACGAGCAGGAGCGTGCCGAAAATTTCGGGTTAGTTATGGATAAGGCTAGGGAATTCGGGACAACTGACGAGGTATTTAACCTCTATCAACAATCAGCGGTTTTATATGAAGTACCCGAACTCTGGGAAAAGCCTAAGCCATTTGGAAAAAAGGTGGAACTTTCAACTTTTCCTGTAAGCTGTCTGCCGACAGAAGCAAGAAATTTTCTTAAAGAGACTTCTGATAATATTCAAGTATCCTATGATATGGCAGTTTTGCCCCTTTTGTCCGTTTTGTCACTTTGTGTTCAAGGCAAAGCCATTATAAAGAATCCGGGCGGCGGAAATACTGAAACGCTTAATCTATATACTCTTACAATAGCCGAACCAGGTGAAAGAAAATCAGGTGTATTCAAAGCACTTACTGCTCCTGTTTATCGTTTTCAAAAAGAAGAAAATGAACGCAGAGAACCGCTTATAAGAGAATATCAGCTAAAAAAGTCAATGCTTACAAAACAGCTTGAAAGTGTTTCTAAAGGAAAGAATACCAATGTTGAAAGAGCAAAAGAGCTTTCAAGAGAATTGGAAGAATTACAGCCGGTATATCCTCTTACTCTGAATGTTACCGATACAACACCGGAAGCCTTAGCCGCTGAGCTTGTAAAGAACGGCGAAAAAATAGGGATATTAAATGATGAGGGCGGTATATTCGATATCTTAAGCGGACTTTATTCAAGCGGTACGGCTAATATAGATTTATTTTTAAAAGCTTATGACGGTTCGCCGTATAATGTCATACGCCGTACACAACAAGCAGTTACCCTTGATAATCCGTTGATTACTTTTGGATTAATGGCACAGACTGAACCTTTTGAAAAAGCCATGAATAACCCTCAGTTTTCAGGACGTGGACTTGTACATCGCTTTTTATATGCATTCCCCAAAAGCAAAACAGGGCAAAGAAAATTTGTAAGTACACAAGTTTCCGAAAAAGCAAAGCATGACTATAATAACCTTATATATAAGCTTCTGAGTATTAAGCCGTCAACAGAAATTCCCGTTATTTTATGTGATAAAGAAGCCTTTAATATTTTTAAAGACTATCATGATTCAATCGAAGATAACTTAAAAGACGGAGGTACATTTGAGTATATGAGGGAATGGGCTAATAAGCAATTGGGACGAGCCTTAAAAATTGCCGGAATATTTCACCTCTGTGCGCATGAACCCAAAGAGCCGTTAAGCGGTCAGACTGCTTTAAATGCCGTAAGCGTTGCAATGTGGGCAGAAAATCAAGCCTTGAAAGCTTTTAATGAAATCGGCGGCAGTGATGAAGAAAAATCCGCTAAATATGTGCTTAACCGAATTAAGAAAAGCGGAAGTCTTGAACTAAGTAAAAGGGAGATTTTGAGACTTTGCCAAAAGTATAAATCAGTTGATGAGCTGGAAGAACCTTTAAATATTCTTGAAGATTTTGGGTATATCAGATTTATAGTTTCAGAACAAAGAAGCAAAGGTAGACCAAGTGAAAAATATAAGATTAATCCGTTAATTTTAATTTAAAATTTATCCCTTGCATGACAAAAATGACAATAATGGCAAAAAACCAATAAACGCAGTAAATAAGCCGTTTATAAGCTTTACCATAAGCATGACAAAATTAAATTAAAATATGACAATAATATTTTTGTCATTTTCTTATATAATTATTTTTATTTTTGTCATGAATCAAAAAAATGTTATAAAGTACATAGATACGTTGTTTATAGTCTTTTTGTCATTTATGTCATTATTGTCATGAGGGTAATAAAAATAATTTTAAGCGAGGTAAACCATGAAAATTTATATTGAAGATGAAATGATAATTGATACTGAACAAGTAAGCTGTTTTAAAGTATTCAAAAGAACAAAAAATATTTTTGAACTTATAGCTTTTTGCGGAGACCTGCAAATAAAAGTCAAGAGGTAAAAAGAAAGTTTCACATAACTTTCACAGAAGAAAAAAAGCACGACAATAAGACCGCCGAAGCGGTCTGAAAAAA
>CATKAZ010000037.1 GCA_949745795.1 uncultured Oscillospiraceae bacterium
AAAATAAAATTGATGAAAAACGGCATAAAAGTTTTTGCCAAGCTTTTTTCAAAAAGCGAAGAAAATAGGATTTTTGTAAAAGCAGCTTTGCGAGTATTTAGTAGGAAAATAAAATTGATGAAAAACGGCATAAAAGTTTTTGCCAAGCTTTTTTCAAAAAGCGAAGGACATAAAAATTTTATTAAGCTGCTTTACGAGTATTCAAGAAAAATGTTTAAGTTAATTAAGCCCGACTTAAAAGTTTTTGCTAAGCTTTTTTCAAAAAGCGTAAGAGAAAGGAAAGGAAATGGACAAAGAGATAATAGAAACCCAGATAAATACGGAATATATAAAGCTTGATTCGCTTTTAAAGTTTGCGGGACTGACCGATACAGGCGGATTTGCTAAGGAACTTATACAGCATGGTTCTGTTATGGTAAATGGGGAAGTTTGTACAATGAGGGGGAAAAAAATCCGCAGAGGAGACGAGGTTTCCGTAGAAAATTTTACAGTCAGAGTGATTTAAATGTACGTTACAGCGGTTAAAGCAAACGGCTATAAAAATCTTAAAAATATTATGATAAATCCGCACCCTGAATATAACCTTATCACCGGTATGAACGCTCAGGGAAAAACCAATTTGCTGGAAGCTATATGGCTTATGACCGGATGCAGAAGCTTTCGGGGCTCTAAAGACAGAGATTATATCTGTATAGACGGTAATATTATGGAGCTTGGTATGTCCTTTTACGACGGCAGAAGAACTCAGAAAATAGATTACGCAATGAGCCGTGAAAACATAAGAGATAAAAAAATTAAGCTTAACGGAGTACAAATAAAGGGTACTAACGGACTTTTTGACAGCTTTAAAGCAGTTATCTTTACTCCGGATGATACTGAACTGATAAAGGGAAGTCCGGAAAAACGAAGAAATTTTATAGATTTGTGCTGCTGTCAGCTTAACGGCAGATGCATGGATTCTGTAAGAAGATACGAACTGCTTTTGAATCACAGAAATGTTCTTCTTAAATCCATCGCCGCCGGTAAAAACAATAGGGACAGTATTTATGTTTGGGATCAGCAGATTGCGGCAATAGGAACTTTTATTTCCGTTAAAAGAAACGAATATGTAAAAAAAATGAATGAAACCTGTCAAAAGCTTTACAGCCGTATAACAGGCGGTAAAGAAAATCTGACTATTGACTATAATTCTAATATTTTCGGAAGTAAAATTGACGATAGTAATGACGGAAATGACGCTGTTGCTAAGTATTTTATGAAAATTAACGATTCAATCGAAGATGATATCAGACTCGGTTATACTTTGTGGGGAGCTCACAGAGATGATTTGGTCATTAAAATAAACGGACTGAATATTAAAGAATTCGGCTCACAGGGACAGAAAAAAACAGCAGCACTGGTATTAAAGCTTGGTCAGGCCGAAATTTATTTTAAAAACAGTTCGGAGGCTCCGGTTATTTTACTGGACGATGTTATGGGAGAACTTGATGAAAGCCGTCAGGCACTGGTCTTTGATACAGTGAAAAATATGCAGGTCTTTATTACTGCCTGCAATGAAAATGCTGTTAGGGGACTTGCTAACGGCGCTGTTTTCAGAATTGAAAACGGAGAAGTAATTGAAATGCAGGATAGGTAGGCTATGTATATTCATCTGGGAAATGAAATTTCTGTAAAGAAAAAAAATATTGTGGGTATTTTTGATATTGAAAATACTACTACCGGTAAAAATACTTCACATTTGCTGGAAAAAGCAACCAAAGAGGGAAGAGTTGTAAACGTTTCCTATGAAATGCCTAAAAGCTTTATAGTCTGTATGGAAAACGGTAGGGAAATAGTTTATATTTCACAGATATCAGTCGCTACTCTGAGAAAAAGAGCAGATAATCGATATTAAAATATTCGTCATAAAAACTTTTTGCTTAAGTTTTTCAAAATTTTATATTTGATTTTCTATGAAGTAGAACTTCGTGAATTAATTAAAATATACCAGTTAAATAATAGCGATATAAAAGTTTTTTGCCTACGTTTTTTCAAAATTTTATCTTTGATTTTCTGCAAAATTGACTTTGCGAGTGTTTAAAAAGAAAATCAAGTTAATAAAAATCGTCATAAAAGTTTTTTGCC
>CATKAZ010000038.1 GCA_949745795.1 uncultured Oscillospiraceae bacterium
ATTGACATCACATATTTTATATCTTACATTGACAAAATACTCCGTTTCCTGTATTGGACAATAATCAAAATGTGGTTTTATTATATACATCTCCTATAATCTCCTTATAATTTAATAATTAAACATATAAATTATATCACTTATACCATATTTTGTCAAGAAATGACTTTTATTTGATAGATTATATTATATAACACTTATTAGCTATACCTCAATGTCAAAAATTCGCCATTGACGAATTTTAAATACATACATCAAAAGCTCGGTTATTCACCGAGCCTTAATGTGTAGAAAAAATATTGTCTTTCTTTATATTATTATTTCAGCTTTTGCCGATATTTATATTATATCATATATTTTTCACTAAGTCAACACATTTCTATCGTTTTATCTGAATTTATTTTTACCACATAATATATAATTGATAATTTCCTCCGCCAAGTGCCTTCCATGTAACTGTAATATCATAATAAGTTGATATTATTTCTCTAGCTTCCTTTTCACTATATCCATGATGAACCGTCAATCCAACCTTCCACTCCTCCACCATCATATAAAGTTTGGTATAAGAGTTCTGAACTAATTCATCAGCAGTCCATCTTATACCTGCTGGAAGAATAGGATCAGTATGTTCTTTATAGTATTCAATATTCGGAATATAGTTAGCTGGGATATCCCAACCATAACCGTCCCATGGATCTACTGTATCATCATATATAATCTTTGTAATTCCATATTCAGCTGCTGCCTTGTACTTTATGCAATCATTTACATATTTCTTTATGCCGCTGAATTTATTTAAATCATAATTCTTTTTGTTTGGTTCTTTTAGTTTTACTGTGGTTTTCGTAGTTTCCGTTTTATTTTCATTCGGCGCTGTGGTGTGTTCTATTATACTTACTTGTGCTAAAAAATGGGCTATATCCGCACAGTCCTGCGCTGTTACCCTTCCGTCTCCGTTGTAATCCGCTGCCCATTTATTCAAGTCTGAACTTCTTCCCTCGGCAAGCTTTCTGGCTATTATGGCTGCGTCCAATGCGGAAACTATTCCATCATCATTGACGTCTCCGACTGTTATTATAATATTACCATGTTCATCTGTTCGTTTTGTTATCTTGGGAGTTGTAATGTTCGATATCGTTGTTTCAGCTGAAGTAGTCACATGACTTACTGTCGTAATTGTAGGTTTGCTTGTTGTAACTTGTGATACAGATGTTTCAGTTTGACTTACTTGCGTTTCTTCTGTAGTTGAAGTTTCTGTTTGGCTCACTGTTGTAATTGCAGGTTCGCTTGTTGTAACTTGTGATCCGGACGTCTCAATTTGGCTTACTTGTGTTTCTTCTATATTTGAAGCTTCTGTTTGGCTCACTGTTGTAATTGTAGGTTCGCTTGTTGTTATTTGTGAAACTGATGTTTCAGTTTGACTTACTTGTGTTTCTTCAGGAGTTGAAATTTCTACTTGGCTTACTGTTGTAATTGCAGGTTCGCTTGTTGTAACCGCTGTAGTTACTGCCGGAGTTGTTACTTCCGGTTCTGTTTCAATTATTGAAAAGTTATAATCGTACTTTTCCGCATATTCCTGAGCCGTTGAATTTGCATACCCGTATATCGTTCCTGTAAACTGATACATTGTAAAATAAGAATCATATATTTCACATTCAGGATTCAGTATTTTAATGCTTTCCGCAGCAGTACAGCTGTTAAATGCATTTTCGCATATATACTTCACATTTTCCGGTACTTCTATGTTCTTCAGATTGCTACAGAACATAAATGCCCCATCTCCGATTTTTTCAAGGCTATCAGGAAGTTCGATACTTACTAACTCGCTATATACAAACGTATATTCCGACAGCTGTGTAACAGGTAAACCCTCGATTTCTTCGGGGATTACAATATTATTAGCCATAGTATACGCTTCGTCATATTCTATTGATATTGTATCCTCGATTCCATCGCCGTTGCTATCAACCTTTATATAGCTGAAATTGATTGGGTTTTCAGCTTCATAGGCGTTTATTATTGATGTTCCCATCAAACACATTATCATTGCAGTTAAAATAAAGCACTTAAATCTTTTCATGATACCCTCCATTATTTTATCTCTTTTAACTATATTGTATCATATATGTCTTGTTTTTTCAATATAATTCATACATTTTTTACCAGTTATTGTCTGTACTTTAAAATATCCTCCGCTGTTTCTTTTATTAAATTCTCACATGGAAATCCCATTTCTTCTTCAATATATTCACAGCACTTATTTAATGTAAATTCCATTATATCAATAGGTATTGCATCAGGCTCTTCTTCAGCTAAATCTTCAAGATATACATCATACCCGTCTATTTCATCTTTTATAAAATATGTCCATCTTTCCGAAAACCTTTCAATTGCAGATGATTCAACTTCTCTGTCTTTCCATTTTACAGTCTTGTATTTATCCATATTTTTCTCGTCCTCTGTTTTATCCCAGTTAAAGGACACCATATCTTCAATCATTTCCGATAAATATTCCTCTAAGGATAAATCAAGTTCGTATGCCTCCTGTTTCAGGATTGCTAATTTATCTTCATCAAATTCAAGCCAAAAACTATCTGTCATAATTCTTTTCCTTTCTCATATTCGCCATTGGCGAATTTTTATTTTTTCCCTTGACTTTTTATGATAATATGTTATAATTATAAATGAAAAAGGTGACTGCGATAAGCGGTTCTCCAAAATTTTGGTATAAAAGATACACCGTAACTTTGGTAGAGTTGGGCGGTGTTTCTTTTTTTATTTAAAAGAAATTATTTCTTGTCATTATGAAAAATCATATAACAAAGAGAGATAGTATTTAGTATTACACTAGTGAACAATAATAGTTCCTCATATGTAACCATAGCTATCACCTCCCTTACAGGGAGAAACCGCCTACCGTTTTATGCAGTCACCATAAGATAATTATAGCACAAACGGTTATATTTTGTCAA
>CATKAZ010000039.1 GCA_949745795.1 uncultured Oscillospiraceae bacterium
ATCTCGGTAACAATAAAATTCAGTTTTCAGCCGAAGTTCAAATAAGCAATATGTTTTTCGGCTGGTGTTGCAGTTTTGGCGACAAAGTGAAAATCATTGCGCCCAGAGAGCTTAAAAGTCAATATAGAAATTATTTGCAAGCGCTTTCAGCTATGTACACATACGATTAACGCAAGTAGCAACGAGAGGATAGGATGCAGGATTTTGAAATTCTGTATGACGAGAAACTATCGTCAATGCAGGACAATGGAATAGTAGATGAATGCTTTATGAGTCTTTTGCGGACTCATGGTTTCGTCGAACTTCTTAAATCCTTATATAACTGTCCAGATGGTGCTGATACGTCATCAATATATTTAGAGTGTTTGAAGCAAGGGTATCGTATGTGTGATTTGCAACGAGCGTTTTGCTTTCTAAATGATGAGTGGTATGATGGTCCAATTTGTTTTACTACTGACGATATAGAGAATAAAGAAGAAGTTGTTGCGCTAAATGACGAACCCGCAGAAACTATTCCACATTTTGCAGATGAGTATTTTTTGCGCATACGTTTAATTTCAGAAGAAGAAGTAATTATTGGCGAAACTAACAGTATAAAAATTGAAAGCAATTTATTTTCGGCGAAATCAATATTTAACGAAGTAGCACAATGGCTGCTATTCAATATAGATCAAAATAATGTATTGTCTATCCGTAATTCCGATGAGGAATTACATAATAACTCCGAGTTAAGGTTAAATGAGAGTAATGTAGAGGCGGTATATAGATATAATAGCGAAATAGTACAGTGTATGAATGGCGATTTAGCCGGCGATTTCTATTATGCAATTATCAATGCGGGAGATGCGCTTTTTAGTGCATTGGAAAGAGAAAATTGTTTAATGCGGATAAGGCAATATATTGACAGTTTGAATGTGCATTTTTCTGAAGTGCGGATTGAAAGATTCATTAAAGATAAAAGTATAGTTGAAAAATGCAATCAATCAAGTATTTACAATCTTTCTGATTTTTTAGAACGCTCGCCGATAGATATATCTACTCAAGAAATGTTTGAGATTTATACTGCATTACAGCAGGTCGATACCACTTTACCCATTGATATATTCAATTCGTGGATAAATAAGTTGGCGCCGCGTGAGTATTATGTTCTTAAAAAAAGATATTTGGAAGGGCAGTTGCTTACTTTGGAAAGAGTTGGCGAAATTTGTAATGTTTCAAGAGAACGAATACGGCAGGTTGAGTCAAAGGCGATTAGAAAAATGTTGTCGCCTAAAAGGAATAAATTTAGGATTGCTTTGGTATCGCAATTAAAATTGTTTAGTCCGCATAAATCATATATTACTATTTCCGAATTAGAGGAATTGGGGTTAGGTGCTAATGTGGCGATATTCCTCGATAAGACAACGGGCGACGTTTTTTACGAAAGCGGATATAAAGCGTGCTTTTTTAGCCGAGATTCTAAAAATAAACTTGATTGCTGCTTGGAAGAACTTCCGAATGAATTTACCAAAGCAGACCTTCAAGAGTATAGTATTCTTATATCCGAAAAATTAAATAACGCTTTTACTGCAAAAGAGATTATTGATTTGATTTGCTGTAAGTATAGGATTTGCGGTGAGTATATTGCAAAGAGTAGGATAACCCTTAAAATCATATTGTCATTCTTAATGCAAAAATATTTTCCAGACGGAATGGACATATATGAGGACGTAAATATAGATTTTTTGCGTGAAAAGGCATATGCAGAGTTTGATGGCTTTGAGTTGGCTGATAACAATAGGGCTGTGCGAGCAAGGTTACAGGCGTTTTGTGTTATGGTCGCTCGCGGTGTTTGGAAATATGATACAGAACAAGTTCTTATTTCTGATGAATTGCAAGACGCAATTCTTGATTACATAAAGCAATATAATTCGCCCGTATTGCCTATTCAGGCAATAATGGATAGGTTTAGTGTCGAACTTGGTGAAATTGAAATTTACAATAAATATTCTTTACATAGTCAGTTGAAAAAAATATTGCCCAATGAATATTCTATCAATCGTGATTATGTAATGAAAAGCAGCGGAGATACGTTTTACAGCGTTATTGAAGCCTATGTTAAGCAATCTGCTTTTCCTGTAACCAAGAGAGATATACAAAGTAATTTTCCGGGCGCAACGGACATTGTTATACAGCAAATGGCGGCGGCAACAAAGGTTATTAACATGAATGGATATTACGTTCATCTTGATAATTTGGAAATAACCGATGACGAAATTGCTTCGTTAAAGTATGCTGTGGATATCGAATTGAGCGATAGGGAAATTCATCACGTCAATATTGTCTTTTCTAATATTAAAGGACGTCTGTCTGGGCTGTTTAGTAGGGTTGGGGTAAATCATTATTTGCAATTCTTTTATTTGCTTCGAGAGATTTTTCCCAATGAGTATGAATACAACAGACCGTTTATTGGTGCTTTGGGCGTAGAAGTAATTAGTGGCGAAGCTCAAGTCATTAACTTGATAATGCAGTACGATGAGTGTAGTATAGTCAATATTAGACAGTTTGCAAGGGAAGTCGGCACAGTTATAGACCGCTATATCGAGTTTATAGACAGGAATAATGACTCTTTTATATTTAAGAATAGAGAAACTATTATTTCTGTAAACGCAGCCGGACTTGATGAAGTGGACTTTTCGAGATTGGATGCTGTTTTGGAGGAGTTTATAGGCGACGAACAGTATAAGCTGTTATCTGATTTTTATAATTATCGAGAACTCCCTGATTTGGCTTGTTTATGGAATACATGGCTTTTGTATAGTGTCATTAGGAAGTATTCAATAAAGTTCAAATTGGCTTTAACGTCTAATTTTCTTAATGAGGCAAAGCCGATTTTAGTTCGACAAGATTTTGATGAGTCCGTTATTGATTTTGGCTCTTTAGCTGAAATTGATCAAGGTGATTCGGAACAGTTTGATAGTAACGACGAAGATATCGTAGATGCCTTCGATTATGATGATTTGGAGTAAATATGAATTTCAAAGACCTACAATTAAAAAAAAGTTATATCAATCAAGGAACAGACAATTTTGTGGACTGTTTACTTAATCCTGTGCTTAAATTGTCAACAACGTATCGAAGAAGCGTTGGCTTTTTCTCGTCATCTGTTTTTAAGCTAATCATTAACGCTTTACCGTCGTTTATTCGTAATGGCGGCAAAGTGAACTTGATTGTAAGTCCTACATTAAGTGAAGATGATATAGCGGCAATACAG
>CATKAZ010000040.1 GCA_949745795.1 uncultured Oscillospiraceae bacterium
AAAAAACTCCAATCTAAATAAATTAGCCGTTGACATATCTACCCAAATAATGTTATACTATAATTAAGTGTCGATTAAAGTAAATATTATTTAGGTTTTTAATAGCTTAATAATATTATAATACAGATTTTTCTGTATTTCAAGCCATTTTACAGAAATTTCTGCAATTTCAGTAATTTTCACAAATAAGGAAGTTGTTTATTATGGATAATATACAAATAGCAGAAAAAATAAAAGTTTTATGCAAAACAAAAAAAATCACTGTAAAATTTCTATTAGAAAATTGCAACATTAACAGAAATTTCATATATGACTTAAAAAAAAATAATAAACCTTCTGTTGAAGCATTAGAAAAAATTGCTGATTATCTTGATTGTTCAATCGATTACCTGTTAGGCAGAACCGATAACCCGGATTCGCATAAAAAATAATTACGGCGAGCAATGCTCGCCTTTTTATATTGACAAATCAACCCATTTTGTTTACTTACCTGTCGAGCCTTATGAATATTTTACATTAAACTAAAGACGATATAAAAGTTTTTGCCAAGCTTTTTTCAAAAAGCGGAAAAAGACCGAAAATAAAATTTCGGTCTTTTTTAATATTTATGAAAGTAGAACAAAGTAAAAATCAGTTAATGATAGTAGTATCATCGTCCTTATCAAACAGATGGATTCTGTTAGGATCAATAGCAACCTTGATAACATCACCGGATTTAGCAGTTGAACGAGGTGAAACTCTTGCAGTAAGCGGAGTACCCTGACATGTTAAGTACAGATAAGTTTCAGCGCCCATCATTTCAGTGATATCAACGTTACAGTCAATAACACCGGTTGTAGCGTTAGAGAGATACATTTCTTCATCGTGAACGCTTTCAGGACGGATACCCAAAACAACTTCCTTACCAACATAGCTGTCCAGCTTAGGAGCAACCTTTGATTCAGGAATTTCAACTGTATGCTTACCGAATTCAACAGCATACTTAGAACCGTTCTTCTTAAGAACAGCGTCAATAAAGTTCATTTGAGGAGAACCTAAGAATCCTGCAACGAACTTGTTGCAAGGATGTTCATAAAGAGCCTGAGGAGTATCAACCTGCTGAATGATACCGTCCTTCATAACAACGATTCTGTCACCCATAGTCATAGCTTCAGTCTGGTCATGAGTTACGTAGATGAAAGTAGTACCGAGTTTCTGATGAAGCTTAGCGATTTCTGTTCTCATCTGTGCACGAAGCTTAGCGTCCAAGTTTGACAGAGGTTCGTCAAGCAGGAATACCTGAGGTGAACGAACGATAGCACGACCCAAAGCAACACGCTGACGCTGACCGCCTGACATAGCCTTAGGTTTTCTGTCGAGAAGATGACTAAGATCGAGGATCTTAGCAGCGTCCTTAACCTTACGGTCAATTTCGTCCTTAGGTACTTTTCTCAGCTTAAGACCGAAAGCCATGTTATCATAAACAGTCATATGAGGATACAAAGCATAGTTTTGGAAAACCATAGCTATATCTCTGTCCTTAGGAGCGATATCGTTAACAAGACGGTCACCGATATAAAGCTCACCTTCAGAGATTTCTTCCAGACCGGCGATCATTCTGAGTGTAGTAGACTTACCGCAGCCGGAAGGTCCTACCAGTATGATAAATTCCTTATCTGTGATTTCTAAATTTACGTCTTTAACGGCTGTGAAGCCACCGGGATATTTTTTATAAATTCCACGTAATGATAAACTTGCCATTTTATCTATTCCTCCCACATATAAATTCTGCTAACCCGAATAACAGATTAACTTACATATAATATAATACCAAATTTTTAACAAAGTTTCAAGCTACTAATTACCCAAACTTATCATAGTATGTTTATCCAATATGACGAAAATTTTTCTGAAACATTGCGGAAAACTTCTTCAAAATCAGTCGGTTTCAACAGGTTTTCAACATCTTTGTGCATTATTTCCATATACTCGCCAATCCCCAATTTTTCTGGGATTGGCAGATTACCCATCTGAATTCTGCACAATTTTTCAACATGGTTTTCAACAGCGGTAAACATACGTTTTATCTGGTGATATTTTCCCTCATGAAGTTCGATTAATGCAGTATTTTCGCTGTCAGGGCACTGTCTGACCTTTGCCGGCAAACACCTCTCACCGCGGTCAATTGTAATACCTTCAGCAAATTGCCTTATGTAGTCATTTTGAAAACTTTCGGCAAGTTTTACAATATAATACTTAGGAATATGTTTTTTCGGCGATAATATTTGGTGACTTAATGGTCCGTCATTGGTAATAAGGACCATACCGGTAGTATCCTTGTCCAATCTGCCGGCAGGAAAAATATCTTTTCTTTTCAAGTCCTCTCCCAAAAGATCCATAACAGTTTTTTCACGCTTGTCCTCGGTGGCACAGACAAAGCCTTCAGGCTTGTTTAAAATTATGTATACTTTGTCCCTGTAAATGATTTTCCGACCGTCAGCGACTATTTCCGACGCCTCAGGATCAATTTTTATACTTCCGTCACGAAGTATTTTTCCGTCAACGCTTATTTTACGTTTCCAAAGTAATTTTTTTATATCGGTTCTGGTATAATCGGTCTGAGAGGACAAAAATTTATCAAGTCTTATATTCATAAAAATGCTCCTTTGCGCATAAGAAATAATGAGGTGCTTGTATATGAAAAAAAAATTTATAGCCATAACCGCCGTACTGGGCGTTGCTGCGGCAGCAGTTTTTATATGCCGCCGTGTTGAACCGAAACATACCCAGCCTCCTTTGGTACTCAACGAATATCAGCGTGAAGCATATTTGAATATAAGGGGATGGGAAGCGGAAGAAATTTCATGTGAAACGGTTCGGATTCCCGAAGAATTTGAGGGTATTTACAAGGAATATGCCGACATTCAAAGTAAGGACAATTTTAAGATTGAAAATTACAAAGGAAAAGAAGTCACACGATGCTTGTATAGGATACTAAATTACGGCGGAGATTCCGAAGTCACAGCCGAACTTCTTCTTTACAATGACGAGCTTATCTCTGCGGCTCTCATCGAAAACAAACCGGACGGTTTTATTAAGTCCTTAAACTCTTACTTTTTTGAAAAAAAGTAAGCAAACTCATTTTACGCTTTGTAAAAGCGTAAGCAAAACTTATTTGTCATTTTCTTTGCTTGTGCAAAGAAAATAACGAAAAGAAACACCCTTCTTTCTTTGTTCACACAAAAGAAAGAAGCAAAGAAAGGTAACGACTGCGTTACCCTTTTAAACTATCACGCAAGGTACTCTCCC
>CATKAZ010000041.1 GCA_949745795.1 uncultured Oscillospiraceae bacterium
TCGTATGAATAAGTGTCTGAATTGCTGCCTTTTTTCACTGTTTCGTTTGTCAGTCTTTTCAGACCGTCATACTCGTATTCCGTTGTTTCTATTATACCATTTTCTGTAGTCTTTTTGCAAGCGTCAGAACCATCTAAATAATACGTATATTCGTAGCTTGATATGGTACTATTGCCCTTTTTGTTAACAATTTTAGCTGAGGACAGATTTACGTCTGTAAAGCAGGTTGAGTTCTTTTACTTTGTTATAAATTTTATCGGAAAAGGAAAACCGCAGGCAATATATGAAACTGAAGTTCCGTTTATCAATTGGCTTTGGAATAACGGAAAGATGACGATCGTTAATGTAATTTAATAAAAAAGAACGCTGCTCCCATAAATATAGGAAAAGCGTTCTTCATGATTTTAATAATAATATCCGTCAAAATATCTCAACAGCAAAACAGCGTCATGCATATCTATTGTCCCATCGCCGTTAATATCTGATTGTAATTTTCCTGCTTCCGGTATATAATATGCTCCGGCCAGGTACTTTTGTAAAAGTTCAAAATCTCTTTCATTAACTATTCCATCACAATTAACATCGCCCACATTCAAAACATCAATATAAATATTACTTTTTGCAAGCTCGTTTCCTCTGTCATTTTTCAAAGAGGTAATGTTAATATCATTAGTGCTTGGGTATGTAGATTTTGACACAAAATCAACAAATCCCAAATATCCGAACTGTTTAGAAGGACTTGAATTAGTATAGTTCATATATACCATATTCTGTGTATCGGTTATTTCAATATTGTTTACCTTAAATGTTCCGCCTACATCTCCGACACTATCTATTGTACATTTTGTTAAATTGGGGTTATACGAAACATTGGCATTGAGCTTTGCAATATATGTATTTTCGGACGCATAAAAACAGTATCTCTTTGCATAAACTGCGTTTTCCGATACTTCTACGGCTGAGGCGGAAACCATGTTTCCCACAGAAACTGCGGATATTATTGCCGTTAACAAAACAGCGGTCAATTTTTTAAAGCATTTCATATTTTAAAACTCCTTTTTAAATATATTTTATTCTATTATATATTTAAAAAGAAAAAATGTCAATAGCTGTAAATTTTAAAGACGTATGAATTTCTTAGTTAAAAAGAGCACTGTATCGTTAATGAAGCAGCGCTCTTTTTAGATTTATTATATTTAACTGAATGAAGGAGGAGTGGCATCGATATTTGTAAACGGACTATTTACGGGCGATGGCTCTGACATACTGAAATACATTTTCGCTGCCTTAGTCGTACCGAAGTCACGATTTGATCCTGTATTCTGTACTTTGTTAAATGCCTCTCGGAACATAGCATTATGTGCTTCCTCACGATTCAATAGAAAATCAATAGTCTCCTTTACCTTTTTATCCTCAATTTGTCTGTAAAGGTATTCATACACTACCTTTGCCCTTTGCTCCGAAGCTATATTAGACAGCAAATCGGCACATAGATCTCCCGTAACAGTTACATAATCTCCTGTCCATGAATAACCTGAAGCATTGATCAGTCCCGGATTCAGTCCAAGTAGTACATGAGACTCAATTTCTCCAGCAATAACTGCCTGGGCTTCAACATCATGACCATTAAGAAGATTTATCGTCTGAGCAACCATTTCCATATGACCAAGCTCTTCTGCTGCAATATCAAGGAATAAGTCCTTAATTTCGGGATCTTTAATTCTGAAGCTCTGCGACATATACTGCATAGCGGCTTTAAGCTCTCCGTTTGCACCACCTAATTGTTCCTGCAATAGTGCCGCATATTGCGGATTCGGTTTTTCAATTTCTACAGGATGAAATAACATTTTTTCATGTTTAAACATATAAATAACCTCCGTTTCTTATGAGTATTATTTCTATGTTTTCGGAAATTATTCTGTTTACGAGCCCACGATCGTTCCGCCGTTAGGATGAAGTACTTGCCCTGTCATATAGCTTGAATCATCGGAAGCGAGAAACACATAACATGGCGATACCTCAAACGGCTGACCTGCTCTCATCATAGGTACTTTTGATGTTTTTGAGCCGAATGTCCTTACCTCCTCCGCCGAGAATGATGCAGGAATCAACGGCGTCCATATAGGTCCGGGTGCAACAGCATTTACTCTTATGCCCTTATCAGCAAGAGACAGCGACAACGATCTTGTCAAGGCAACTATAGCTCCCTTTGTAGCACTGTAATCGATTAAATCCTTATTTCCCTCATAAGCGGTAACTGAAGCTGTATTAATGATACAGCAGCCTTTTTTCATATACGGTAACGCATATTGTATCAGATAAAAAAATGAAAAAACATTGTTTCTAAAAGTAAATTCAAGCTGTTCGTGAGAAATATCAAGAATGCTCCGCTGAATAAACTGTACTGCATGATTGTTTACAAGTATGTCAAGCTTACCGAAAACATCTATTGTTTTGTCAATACACATTTTTGCAAAACTTGGATTTTTTAAATCTCCCTGAATCAGCATACACTTTCCGCCGAGTTGTTTTATTCTTTCAGCAGTTTCCTTAGCGTCACATTCTTCATCATAATATATGATCACAACGGCTGCACCCTCTTTAACAAAATCATACGCAACTGCTCTGCCGATGCCACTGTCACCACCAGTAATTAAAGCGACCTTGTTTTTAAGTTTTCTGCATGATTTACTGCATTCCGATATCGGTCTGGGATTCATCACATATTCAAAACCCGGTTGCCTGTTTTGATGCTGCGGCGGAAATGATAAAGGGACATTGCCGCAGTCAGGCATATTTTTGTTTTTACAGTTATTTTGATTCATTGGCTGACACCTCCTGATATATATTATGCATATAGCATAAGTTGGAACATTAATTTACCTTGTGTAATTTTATTTTTTAATAGTATTAAGATATATCAAAACCCATAGAATGCAGTTTTTCTGCAAGATGAAATTTTGAAGTTATAAATATTTTGTTCCACTTTATGTTGGTTAATTCCTCATATCCTTTATTTGCTTAAAGCTTGATTATAGTGTCCTGATATTTTAAATAATTATTATAAATAGTAACTTTATACCAAACAGAAAGACAAAAAGTCCCCACTAAATTAAGTGAGGACTTATAAAAAAAGATGGTAAGCAGCCATAAACTGCATTTATATTCTACACTTTATATTTATACAAAAGATAGACATAATGTAAATATTTGATTAATTTTATATTTATGTGTTGATTTTTGTAAATTATTGGTATATAATGTGTTTATAAGAATGCTTAAAAAATTAATTTAAGGAGAAA
>CATKAZ010000042.1 GCA_949745795.1 uncultured Oscillospiraceae bacterium
ATACTGTCCTCATCACCTGAAAACCAATAATCCTGATTTCCTGTTTCAAGCGTCAGTTCAGAAGCTGTACCCTTTGTCCAGTTACCTTTAATAACCGATTCTTCGGGAGTTTTGTCATAGATTTTGATTTCTGTTACCTCACAGGCATCAAAACAAGCCGCAAGCTTAGCAGTACCTTTTTTAATTAAATCAGCTTTTCTGATTAATAAGATTTTGTTCATGCTCTTCCAGAGCGGAGCTCTTAGTGAATTTACCGACTTCAAGTTCACCCTTGCTTTCGTTATCGTCACCCTTCTTAGACTTGTAAACGAATTTCAGCAGGATAGGGGTAATAATAGTAGTAACTACAACCATTATTACTATAGGTGCAAAGTACTTTTCATTCATCAGTCCTACCGCAGCGCCTTTGCTTGCTACAATTAGGGCAACCTCACCTCGTGATACCATGCCTACGCCTATTCGCAGACTGTCCTTATTTGAAAATTTGCACATTTTTGCTCCAAGTCCGCAGCCGACTACCTTGGTAAGCACGGCGACTATCAGCAATACAACGGCAAACAGGATTATAGACATGCTCATTTTGGGAAGTACGACTTTCAGTCCTATGCTTGCAAAGAATACCGGTGAAAGCAGCATATAGGATAGCGTATCAAATCTGTTGGAAAGATATGTTGCTCTCGGACCGTTTGAAAGAGCCAGTCCTGCAACGAACGCGCCTGTTATATCGGCAACTCCGAAGAAATGTTCGGCACAGAAGGACATCAACAGACAGAAAACGAAGCCGATAATAACGTATCTTCTCAAATCTCTTTTAGATCTTCCGGACCACTTGTTGAATACAAAATTGAAAGCAATAGCAACGATAATTGCAAATACAAAGAATAAAAGAATTTTAAGTAAAACCATGCCGATATTTACCGATTTGTCAGCACTTGATGTTATAACGGTCAATGCAATGATACCTAAAATATCATCGATTACGGCAGCTCCCAGTATTGCATTACCTGATTTTGAAGAAAGGCGTCCCATTTCCTTAAGTGTTTCGACGGTGATACTAACAGATGTAGCAGTAAGAATAATACCGATAAAGATATTTTGCAGCATAGGACTTGCAAGTCCGTCAACGCTGTCTTTATTGAATACCGACGCAACACCCCATCCGGCAAGCAGGGGAACAGCAACACCCAAAAGCGCTATTATAAATGATGATGCACCTGTTTTTTTCAGTTCTTTTATATCGGTTTCAAGACCTGCACAGAACATCAAAACAATAACGCCAAGTTCGGAAACCTGTGTTATAAAATCAGTTTCTTTCAGGATTCCAAGACATGCCGGACCTAAAATAAGTCCTGCCATAAGCGCTCCCACAACCTGAGGAAGCTTGACTCTTTTGGTAACAAGACCAAAAATTTTAGTGCTGAGCAAAATTAATGCCAGCGAGAGCAGATAACCATACTCCATAAAAAATCACTCCTCTTTACAACTCAAAAGCGACCTACAGACATAACTATACAGTCTGCAAATCGCCGTTGATTTCCTTTGAATATTTTTTTGAGTTTGCATGAGGAATACTGAATAAAGCCTATATATGTGCTATACAAAATTTAATCAGGATTCCGGTATATTTTTTTGAAAAACTCATTTAAAATATTCCTAACTAATTATATCACTTTAAACAAAAAAGTCAATAAA
>CATKAZ010000043.1 GCA_949745795.1 uncultured Oscillospiraceae bacterium
GCTATGTCTTCTCTGCCTATCGGAATAAATAAAGTTAAAATAAACAGGTCTTTTACTACTGTTGAGCTTGCGGCATTTATGCCTTTTACCACACAGGAACTGTTTCATCCGGGAATGGCTCAGTATTACGGCTTAAACGCTTTATCGCACAATATGATTCGATGTGACCGTGGTCTTTTGGATAATCCTAATGCCTTAATACTCGGTACGCCGGGAAGCGGTAAGTCATTTATTGCCAAGCGTGAAATTGTCGATGTTTTCCTTATAACCAATGATGATATTATAATATGTGATCCCGAACACGAGTATTCTCCGCTTGTTAACGCACTGCATGGGCAGTGTATTGAAATATCCGCAACAAGCAAACAATATCTTAATCCATTTGATATAAACCTCAATTATGCTGACGATGACGATCCGATAACATTAAAAGCCGAATTCATTCTTTCCTTGTGTGAAACTGCTATCGGGAGTAAATACGGTCTTGAACCTGCTGAAATTTCTATTATTGACCGCTGTGTCAGAAGAATATATCAAAAGTTTCTTGCAGTACCTGTACCGGAAAATCTGCCTGTACTTGAAGATTTATATAATCTTCTGAGAGAAGAAGAACGGCATGGAAACGACGCCGCAAAGCATGTTGCAGACGCACTTGAAATATATGTAACAGGTTCTCTTAACGTATTTAATCACCGAACAAATATTGACTTACATAACCGACTTGTATGCTTTGATATAAAAAAGCTCGGCAAGCAGCTTAAAAAGCTTGGAATGCTTATTATTCAGGATCAGACATGGCACAGAGTTTCTCTTAACAGAAACAAAAAAAATACGAGATTTTATATTGATGAATTTCATCTTCTGCTGAGAGAACCTCAGACAGCAGCATATTTTATTGAATTTTGGAAACGTTTTCGTAAATGGGGCGGTATGCCTACCGGAATAACTCAAAATGTAAAAGACTTTCTTCTAAGCCCTGAAATCGAAAACATTTTTGACAACACAGCATTTATTATTATGTTAAGGCAATCTGCAAAAGACAGGGACATTCTTGCTGCAAGACTGGGCATTTCTACAGAACAATTGTCATACATTACAAACAGCGATCCGGGAGAAGGTCTTATTTATTACGGAGGTACTATTATACCGTTTACAGATAAATTCCCTAAGGATACAAAACTGTATAAAATAATGACTACCCGTCCGCAGGATTTAATGTCTGTATAATTTATTAATTCGCCATTGGCGAATTTTAGAGAGTGGTTAAATGAAAGAAAAAAACAATAATTCCGAAACAAGAAAAAAACAAAAACGCCGTCAAAGAAGTGTATACAATCGATATCAAAAAGACAAAGCCTTTAATAAATATGATTTCATGACATCAACTGCAAATGTTCATCGTCATATTAATAATCAGGTATACAAAAACAATAAGGACAATAACGCTTCTGTTAATGCCGCTGCATTTACTGCCGATACTGCCGGAAAAGTCTTTAACGGATACAAAAATCATTTACACAATTCAAGAAAATTTTCAGCATTTAAAGATAACCCTTCCTATTCAAACGTTTCTCATCAGCAGAATAATCCGGCTATTGTTAAAGATACAAATGTCGGTAATTTAAACAATGTTCATTATACAAAAAGTGAATATAAGCAAAAAATGAAGAAACGGAGAATACGTCAAATATATAAAGCAAATCAGAATAGAGCAAAATCCGGTTTTAATGTAAGCTCCATATCGTCCAAAGGTTTAAAAAAGTATGTTGGCGAGCTTGTAATAAAATTCAATAAGTTCCTTGTTAAATGGGCATATCAGTTTTTTCATATGATATTTCCTTTGCTTGTATATGCTTTGATTCCCATTCTTATATTTTTTTTATTGTTTTTTATGATATTTCAGTCATCTTCATCAAGCGGCATATTGAATAACTTAATGAACGAAATAGCCGCCGCTTATCCCGCCGATGAAAATGACATTACACGTGTCAATATTCACTGGCAGTCGCTGATAGTATCGCTGAAGGAACAGCATAAAAAAGTTCCCGA
>CATKAZ010000044.1 GCA_949745795.1 uncultured Oscillospiraceae bacterium
GAGAATTTTGGATAAATTGCACAAACTTTTAAAAAGTTATCAATTTTAGGGTTGTTAAACCCCTTGCTTCTACCCCTATACAAGTGTAAGGGAGAAAAAGTCTCTTTCAAAGTAACTTGAAAATCGAATAGCAGCATCGGGAATACGTTAATCCTGCGGCCGGTATAAAATCACGGCAGCCAAAGAAGCCATACGCCACGATCTCGAAAGAGCGAGCGATAAATATGAAGCTTCAAAATCCGGAACAGCTTTTCGGAACGGCGATGAAACACAGGAGGATAATGATACTTCCGCTCAGTCACAGCACCGAGTGAAATCGGAAACAAGCAATGAGGGCGGCTCTGGGAGAACCTCAGAGGGATGAAAGAGTTCCATGAGATGAATAAGCTGTTCATCGTTTCCGATGTTCCGCCGTGACGGGTATTGAGAATAAATATCACGAGTCTGAGAAAGTCAGACTTAAGTTAAGGCAAAACGATCAATGTTATACCGCACTGTGAACTTGTTTCTTTAAATGAAAACCAAAATAAACACGGTGCGGATATAACTCAAGCACAGGAATCTCCTGTGTTTGAGTTATATGAAAAATAGGAGAGTGATATTTTGAAAGATAAGAATGATTGGGATAAGATCAGATATAAATATTTAAGACTAAATGAAAAACATTCGGCAGAAACAGAAAAGTGTAAAAAATGTGTCTGGGCAAATAAAGAATCAAGTAAAATATTTTGTTCAAGATATAAATGTACGGAGGGAAAAGACTATGTGTAAATACGGACAAGCTGAGTATGCGTATAATCTGCTTAGGCAGATTTCAGAAAAAATGTTTGAAAGTGGGATTTTGACAGAGGAACAATTTAAAAGATTGGATGAGATGAATAAGCAGGAATGCTTTAGTCAATTTTGTACAGTTTTAGAGGTATAATTTCAGTACATAATCATCTGGATATAATGGTTTAAATATGGTAATGTGTTGTATGAAAAAATAAAAAAGGAGTAAAAAATGAATTCAAATATAACGGTGATCAATCAGATAAGGATTGAGGAGCAGGAAGATAAAATTCGTATTGCTGCCTACTGCAGGGTGAGTACAGATTCAGAGGATCAGCAAAATTCATTAATGGCACAGATGAGGTATTATGAAAATTTTTTAGCTGACAGTGAAACCGAAAGATTGGTTTCCGTGTATGCCGATGAGGGAATAACCGGAACCCGAATGGACAAGCGAGAAGAATTTCAAAGAATGTTGAAGGATTGTCGGAGAGGTAAGATAGATAGGATCATAGTAAAATCAATAAGCAGATTTGCAAGAAATACAAAAGACTGCCTGAGCGTATTAAGAGAGCTTAAGGATTTGGGTATTTCTGTATGTTTGAAAGTCAGAATATAGACACTGCAAATATAACAGACGAGATAATGGTAACTGTAATGGGCGGCTTGGCACAGGAGGAATCAGCATCAATTTCCAATAATGTCCGATGGGGCATAAGGAGTAAAATGAGAAACGGAACTGTTAAGTTCCATTCATCACCCTTCGGATATGATTTGTATAACGGTGATTTGATAATAAACCAAAGAGAAGCAGAAATAGTAAAAAGCATATTTAAAATGTTTTTAAGCGGAATGGGTTATGATTCGATATGCAGAGAACTGAATGAGAGTAAAGTTATAAAGAATGACAAAGAAACAAAATGGTTTCCGACATCGATCCAATATATTTTAACCAATGAAAAGTACATAGGCGACAGCCTGTGGCAGAAGAATTATAATACTTCAATGCCGTATCGAAAGGTCAGAAATAAAGGAGAGCTTGAGAAGTATTATATAAATAATACGCATGAAGCGATAATAACAAGAGAAGAATTTGAAAAGGTACATGAGCTTATAGAGCAAAGAAAGCATCCGAATAAGAATTTAATAAATAACTATCCTCTGAGTAAAAAGATTTACTGCGGAAAATGCGGATCATTGTTTAAGAGAAGATTTATAAATGAAAAATCATATTGGGTATGCCGGGAACATTATTATAATGCGGAAAACTGCCAAATAAAGCAGATATCGGAACAGGCATTTTATACAGCTTTTACTGCAATGTACAATAAACTGAAAGTAAATTATAGGGTAATATTCACACCAATGCTAACACAGCTTCAAGAACTGAAGAATAAGAAATACGGCGGTAACAAGCAGTACATAGAAATTAATAAGGAAATTGCACAGTTAAAGGAACAGACACATGTCCTCGCAAGACTTAAAACAAAAGGATTTCTTGATGCAAGCAAGTATGTTGAACAGGTTACGGAAATAAATGCAAGAATAGAAAAGTTAAGCCGTGAACTCAGAAAAATTGTGCGGAGTGATGATGAAGATGAGATGATAGAACAGATAAAAGAGATTGCATCAATAATAGAAAACGGAACTGACCTTATGACAGAATTTGACGATGTGATGTTTGAAAGCTTAGTAGACAAAATCATTGTGAGAAATCGTGAGGAATTTGAATTTAACTTAGTAGGCGGTTTGAAATTTAAAGAAAACTCAATTGACAATTGTACATAATTATGATATAATTATGACATAATAAAAATGGAGGTGTTATTATGCCGCAAATAAGACCAATAACAGATTTAAGAAATACAACCGAAATTTCTGAACTATGTCATAGATCACAGGAACCGATTTTTATAACTAAAAACGGCTATGAAGATATGGTTGTAATGAGTAATGAAATTTATGAAAGAGAAATGGCAGCAGCAGATATTTTCAGAAAACTTTTGATTTCTCAGAGACAAATAGATGATAATGAGGGTATAGACGGCGAAAGTATATTAGAAAAAATGAGGGAAAAATACGGATATGTATAAATTAATATTTGCTCCCGAATTTGTAAAGGACTTAGAAAATACTTTTGATTATATATCAGCAATTTTGACAGTACCGAATGCTGCAAAAAAATTAATGAAGAAAATTGATGATTCGATTATAAAACTGAAAGAAATGCCATATATGTATCCTCTCTGCAGTGAACCATTAGATGCATTGGGATATAGAAAAATAGTAATAGAAAATTACATTTTAATATATTCAGTTGACGAAAAATCTGAAATCGTTAATTTACTTAGAAGCTTTTACGGAAAACGCAAATATATAAATTTTTTCAGTTAATAAATATGTGACTTGTAACCAAAATACAAGTCACTTTTTTATTGTATTTGGTGATAGCATTACAGAAAAAAATGTGGTAATGTTGAAGTGAAGAAGGGAAGTGAAAAAATGAAGAAAAACCGAAATATTCCCTTTGGCTATACAATGCAAAAGGGTGAAATAGTAGAAGA
>CATKAZ010000045.1 GCA_949745795.1 uncultured Oscillospiraceae bacterium
AAATTTAAAATAAGATTTTAATAGTTAACATAAAAGGAGAGAGCATTTTTGGGCAGCCATATTTATATATCCGTATGTCAGACAGGAACAAATGTAGCTAAAATGCTGAAGCTTATTACAAGAAAGCCATATAATCATGTTTCTGTTTTTTCCGATCCGCTTTCGGGAGAAATGTATAGTTTCTGTCGTAACAATCCCAGAAGACCTTTACCTGCGACATTTAATAAGGAGATAGTCGGAAAGGGAACACTGGGTAAATTTGATTTTATTCCATGTGAAATTTATAAGTTAGATGTTACTGAGAAACAAAAAGAGTGTTTTGAAAAAAATCTTGAGTATTTTAAAAATAACAGAGATTGTTTTTCATATAATTGTATAGGACTCGGTTTAATATTTTTACATATAGCATATAAGCGTAAGAGAAAATTTGTATGTTCACAGTTTGTTGGACATATAATGGAAAAATCCGGAATACATCTTGATATTCCCAAACCTGTCTGTCTTCATACTCCTGAAGATTTCAGACATATAAAATCTGCTAAACTGATATATAAAGGTGATTTAAATAAATTTCATTTAGATGATGATAACGAATTTAATTCTATTAATTTTATGGAAAGTCAAAGTTTTCGCACTGCATAACAATTTCTGCTGTTGCCTTTATTTTATCCGGCAGAACTATATATAATAAAATTCCTGACGCATTTTGAAATGTTCTGTTATTATCAAAATAAAATTTTTTATTAAGTATTTTTATTTCCGTTTTTGAGTTTTTGTTTTTTACTTCTGCCATTACAAGCTGATCTTTACTTATTATATTATGAGAATTTAAATATGCTTTCATAAAGCCCCATATAAAACCGTTTATCATTATATAAATGAAAACGGCAAGTATGGCGGCTCTTTTTATTTTTATTTTTCTTTCCATTTTTTCTCCTAACTTAATTTAAGCAGCGCTTTTGCCAATGATTTACCAAGTAATTCTCCGGAATATTGAACCTGTTCAAGTGTGTTTCCGTGAGTACCTACTTCTATTAGCAGACTTCCTGTAGTAAGATCTTGATTATATTTTCTGTAATCAAATAAAATCGGACGTGTAAAACCATTATAATCTGATGACATTTGCTGTTGTAAAAGAGAAGCAAATCTGAAATTTTTCATATAATCAGGCATATCCATAGTACCGTCATCACAACCGGATATTATCATGACGGGTGCAGCATCTTTGCCGTTAATTTCGACTACAGGCTGCATGATACTGTCATTTGTTCCTATTGCATCTCTATGTATGTCCAAAACTACTTTAATAGACGGGTATTCTTTTAAAATATTTTTTACAGTTTCTGCACTTCGTTCATATGAACCGTTATATGATGGATAATCATGAATTGTTGAATCATGAATAACGCCGATTCCGGCATTTTCCAACTGTTCAGTTATTTTATCACCGATCATTACAACATTTTTTGACGAATCGGTTGTACGGTAGTTGAAACCTGAATCAAAGTATTCTCTTTCAAAGGGTTCGAAGCTTTCGGTTGTATGAGTGTGCATAATGAGTACTTGCGGTTCATCATTTAATTCAATTTTAAATTCAGGCATTTCTTTGCTTTCTTCAAGAAGTACTCCATTTGAAATATCAGTTTCATTTCTTACTTGACCGCCGTCATCAAGACCAATATATTTTTCACCGCTGTAACGTTCAAAGGTATTTTTATAAACAGTTCCTTCACCGGTATCCCATTTTGACGGATATGGTTTTGGTCCGGATTCACCGGATGATTCATTTTTTTTCATTACGTCCTGTTCTTCCTGCCAGCCATATCCGCTTGACAAAATCTCATCTTCACCGTTAATACTTTGAAAATTAAAATCCATTTCACCTGTATAATTTTTTGGATCAGATTCAAAACCCACTTTAACTTCTCCCAGTTTTCCTGCGGCTTCGGCTAAACCGGGAATTGTTTTGTATCCTATACCGGCAGCTGTTAAAGCAATGATCGATGAAAAAATCAGTATACCTCTTGATTTTCTTTTTCTTCTTCTGCGCATTAAACTCCCGCTTTCTATTTTACTATTGGTAATTATTTATATTGTATTCACTTAAAATAAAAATATGACGTAATATGTTTAGAAAATATTTCATAATATATAAAGAATCGTATGAAATTAAAATTTATTTTGGGAGAAAGTAAATGTATAAATGTTGTAACTTTAAAAAAATATTAAAGATATTTTTGTGTGATATTGCAATAATAATAATTGCATTAATGATAACTGTCACAGGTAAAAATCATTGGATCGCTTTTGATAATATTAATGATGAACCTGTATTCGTTCCAATTATTATGTATCACAGTATAGTAGACAAGCAAAGCAGAGCGAATGATTATGCAGTTACTCCGGAAACAGTTGAAAATGACTTAAGATATTTAAAAGATAATGGATATACAAGTGTTTCGGTTGAGGATATTGTAAGGTATGTGCAATTTAATAAACCTCTTCCGGAAAAACCGATTGTTATAACAGCAGATGATGGATTTTATAATAACAGTTATTATCTTTTGCCTTTACTGGAAAAATATGATATGAATGCAACTATTTCTATTGTAGGTTATTTTAGTGAATATATTTCTTCAAATGATCCGCATGTACCGGAATACTCATATTTAACATGGGAAGATATTAAAGAAATGAATAAGAGCGGACGCATTGAATTTGGAAATCATACATATAATATGCATTCTAATAGTGACCGTAAAGGCTGTTCCAAGCTTGATTATGAAACTGAGGAGGAATATGCGGAAATTTTTAATAATGACATCGGACTTATGCAATCGCTTATGAAAATTAATACGGGTATTACGCCTATAGTTTTTACATATCCTTTCGGATATATATCGAAAGAAAGTGTTCCCTTGTTAAAAAATCTAGGATTTTCTGCTGCATTAAATTGTTTTGAAAAGCCAAATTATATAACTCATGATGAAAATTGTTTATTTAAACTTAACAGATATAATCGTCCAAGTAATTTATCAACTGAAGAATTCATGAGTAAATTACTGGAGCATTAAAATAGTAGTTACATGTAGGGCTTGGTGGAGGGAATTATCAATTATATATTATGTGGTAAAAATAAATTCAGATAAAATGATTAAAATGTGTTGACTCCATGAAAAATATATGGTATAATAAAATATCGGCAAAAGCTAATTACAAAGAAAGACAATATTTTTTCTACAAATTAAAGCTCGGTTAATAACCGAGCTTTTGATGTATGTAAAGTGGTGCAACAACAACTACTATTACTTTACAGAATCATTATGTAGAAAATATATGATTTTGCAAAAGAATGT
>CATKAZ010000046.1 GCA_949745795.1 uncultured Oscillospiraceae bacterium
ATTAATTCTATAGGTTATTCAGAAGTTGGATATACAATTAAAGACAACATTGATTCAATTGACTTGAGTGAAAAATCCATCGCTGGGTTTTTGGATAAAGAAATAGAAAAAATGGCAGATTTACTAAGTATTCAAATAGATGATGTATATGTTATTTCTAAAGAAGAATATGAAGAAAAATCTATTTATTAAATATAATTCGCCAATGGCGAATGGAAAGGACAAAATATGACACCTGAAGATTGGAAGAAAGTCGAGAACGCTTTGTTAATTCCATACGGCAGTGTAGTGTTAAAAATAGACGGGTATGAAGTTAACGTTATGTGCGTTATGGATAAGCCACTGCATTATTGTCTTGCAGTATATATTGATGGAAAAATTAAAGGTGAATGGATTTTTAAAGACTGTGAGATTCGTCGGAGATTTTATCAAAAGCATACAAGCTCTTTGCTGGATTCCAAGCAGAAAAAACGTCTAAAGCGTGAGAAAAAAGCTATTAGAGAAGAAGTTCTGAAAAAATGCGCTCATTATTGGTATGAACCGTATTGGAAGTCAGTCAGGTCAATGAAAGCTCATTTTATAAAAAATAACAATTCTATAAAATTAATTGAAGTGTTTTAGAAAGTGGTAGAATTATTTAAATCAAAAAATGGGAGGAATAAAAAATGAGGATAAATATTATAATTGATGTTGATGTCATGGAATCAGGCTTCAGCAGTGAAGATGAGATAAAGGATAATATTGTGGATTTTACAAAGGATCTGCTTAATAGCGGAGCAGAAAATGAGGGTATAGGTTATACGTTATGTGAAGTTGATTATAATAATTGTTATCAAAAGGTTAATGAAACTATGCTTAATAAACGTTCAAGTTTTAATCCCAAAGAATACATAAAAGAAATGCTGTTAAATGAAAATACATTTAATGAAGCTGTGTTAACTATAAAAAATAATATTGATAAAATTGAACTAATTGATGATGATTCACAAAATGATTTCGATAAGTTGATATTGAAGTATTTATTAAAGTATGTTGAAGTATCCGACATTAAATTTAACTGTATGCAAGACTTATACTGTATTTTGAATGATCAGAATTTCCAAGAGTATGTTTTGGAATATATAAATGATAAATGTACTTATATACACCAGAGAATCATATCATTAACTATTTTATTTCAGGAACTTACAGGAATAATTTATAAGGTTTCTTCAGAAAATTAAAAAATTCGCCAATGGCGAATGGAAAGGAAATTAAATGTTAATTGCTAAAATTGATAATGAGCAAATACAACTTAAACTAGATGGTGAATTGAAAAATACAATAATGGATTTGTGTAATCTTATAATTTTGTTTTGTGAAGAAACTGAAAACAGAACCAAAATACCATCTGATAAAGTTTATCAGTCATTAACTTTAATGTGTGATTCTTATTTTGATGATACGGATAAAATAAGGGAAAGAGAAAAAGAAAGATAATTATGAACAGTTGCATAAGTAATTATTTTTACAAAGAAAATAAAAGAAGAAAGATAAGTATTATACTAATTTTATTAATTATAATTTTAGATTGTATATCTTATTATAATTTTGTCGAATTTGAAGTTAATCAACATTTAAAGAATATGGAGCAGCTTGACGGAAAAATAAAAAAGAATACTATGTTTCAAGTTGTTTTATACATGGGTTTGTCAGAGTACTTAATTGAAGCAAATGAAGAAGCTGCGTTATTGATAAAGGAGCAGCTTCGTGTGCCGGAAAATTATCAAAATTCTGTTAAACCAAGCCTAATTATTTTTAAGCACTATGTTGATTCAAAGATTTTAGATAATAATGTGTTTAAAGAATATATTTCAAAAATAACCAATTTGGCAAATGAAAATAAGGTTATATATAAAAATTATGACTCTGAAAAAAATAAATATCTTTATTTTTCAAACAGAATAATTTATAAAGTATTTAATAAGTTAAAGACTCAGATATATCTTTTCTTTGTATTTTAATAGTTTCTTGTAAAGATTGGGACGAAATGGTTAATTCTAATTGATTTATAATTTTATTTAATAATGTCTTATTATTTACATCGATATTATCTAAAAAGTATGCCATATAATTTTTAGTTGAAAAAATCATTGTATAAATATAAAACTCATTATTATACCCCTTAAAAATTATATGTATTAAATCAAAAGACTTCAGAGATGGTGAAGAAATATAAAAAATTAATTCTTTATTATTGAAGCCTGTCACGATTAGTGGTATTTCATCATTAAGTATTATTGATTCAGGCATAATTTTATTTATTTCATATGATACCATATCTACAACTGAATTTTTAACATATGAAAATATAACTTCAGAATAAGAACCTGAAAATTTATTTACAGTGGGATATATCTTATACGGTGAAAGTGTAAATGCTTGATTATCATTTTCTATTTTCATGATATCTGGAGTGTTATAACTTTCAATTGTTAAATTTAATTGAGCCATTTTATAATTAAAATTATTTACAGTGTTAGATATATGATTGGCTTGTTTTGCTACGCAAAGTGATATTATTAATGATATAACTGAAATAGTAGTATTTAGATAGTCAAGATTATTAAAATTGTTTTTTAATTTTTCCCTAATAATTTTCATAATTGATTTTTGTATATTGGTTTTTTGTAAATTTGTTTTTTTCTTGTTTCTTTTTGACATTTTTACCCCCGTCCAATTAAATATATTAATATTATACCATATTTTTCTAATTAATACAATGAAGGAGATGAATAAAAATGCTTGGATTTATAATAGGCATATTTGCCGGAGGGGCTTTCGGAACATTTATAATGGCTTTAATGAAAGCATCGGGACAAGCTGACAGAAAAATTATAGCAGGAGGAAATAAAAATGCTTAATACAGTAACAATAATGGGACGTCTGACAGCTGATCCGAATTTAAGTCAGACACCGAATAATATTTCAGTGTGCAAATTTACAGTAGCAGTGGAGGACGATATACCGGACAAGAACGGAAACAGAGCAGTACAGTTTATTTCAGTTATTGCATGGAGACAAACAGCGGAGTTTGCAGCACGTAATTTTACCAAAGGTAAGCTTATAGTTGTACAGGGAAGGTTGAAAAACAATAATTATGAAAAAGAAAATATAAAACATTACGGAATGCAGATTGAAGTTTCCCATATATATTTTGCAGGAGATAAATCTAGTAAGTCTACAGCCGTACCTGTAAAGTCAGAGGTTACAGAAAATCTGTCAGAATATGAATCTCTGACAGATGAAGGACCATTTTAATTTATAAAATTCGCCATTGACGAATAAAAAAAGAAGTCTGTAAAAGGCTTCCATAATTGACAAAATATAACCGGTAGACGATTTCTCTATGTAAAGGGAAGTGATAGCTATGATTACATAACTATCACTCTTTGTTATATGATTTTTCATAATAACAAGAAATAATTTCTTTTAAATATATTATACCACATCTGCCGAAAATGTCAAGTTAAAATTCGCCAGTGGCGAATTATTTCTAAAGAAAGAGAAACCACTTTTATTTGACAGTTAAATCAAAA
>CATKAZ010000047.1 GCA_949745795.1 uncultured Oscillospiraceae bacterium
CCAACTTAAAAGCTTGTGCAAAGAATCCAAATGATAAAGTAAAAAAAAGTGAAAAATATAGGTGTTGGCAAGCATTTAGCAAAACAGTAAATCTAGGAGTTATGGAATTTATAGATATAAAATTTTATATGAAAAGCAATATCAATACGCCTAGTTCAATATATGAAGATAATATTTTATTTTGCAGTTATAGGTATAATGATAGTACTTTGGCTACAGAAGACTTTCTTAGTACATTTTCAAGTGGTTTTGATGAACTTATTTTTTTCCATTATGCGGTTCTGTTTTAAATCATTATTATGGATATACCAAAGCAATAGGTATTGATACATCGTATATGTCTAAAAAAGATTGGTCAAAAATTTCAACAATGGAAAGTAACCCAGTATAAGGAGGACTAAGATGAAAATTAAAAACATTTTAAAAACAGCAATATTTTTATCGGTTATTTGTGTAACAATTTTAACTGGTAGCATTGTGGGCAATGCAACAAATGAACCGGCTTATTGGTGCGATGATGGTAATCATTATAATGTTAAAATTAAAGATATTTATTATGATTTTATTTTAAAGGATGAAAATAATGATTTAAATAAAACCAATTATAATGTTACTGCCGTATATCCTAATAAAAAAACAAAAACATTAAAAATCCCGGCAAAAGTAAAGTTCAATAATAAAAAATATAAAGTAAGTGGTATTAGTTTTTTTGCATATGATTACACCTTACCATTTGAAACTATATATTTACCAAGTTATGCGACAATTTTTCAAGCTGATTCTGTAAGGATAAAAAAGTTAAAAAAATTGTATGTGCCAAAAACCGTAGAAAAAATTGAACTATCAAATATGCCTAAATTAAAAATAATAATAGATAAAGAAAATCCTTATATAAAAATGAAAAACGGAGCAGTGTATTCAAAAGACGGCAAAGTGATGTACACATTAATAAATAACAAAAAAATATATAAAATTTCAAATGGCACTGAAACAATATCATTCAACAATGAATTAGATGACACAGTTGAAAAAATTATACTTCCTTCATCAGCTGAAAAGATAACTGAAAATGGTTTTTCAGCATGTGTTCTTTTGGTTGTTCGATTAAATATGGAAAAAGAATCACCGATAATTGAAGATACGGCTTTTAAGAACACAAAAAACGGTATAAAGTTTTATGTTAAAAATCAAATAGTAGCAGACCAACTCAAAGAACAGCTAAAAGGCAGCGGAGTAAGGAACGCCAAGATTTTAGTCGGCAAAAAAGTTGTGTATAAGAATGTGAAGTAAAATAATTGAATAAAATAATCTTTAGCAGCAATAAAGAGAGTACAGAAAAAATAACTCTGTACTCTCTCTTTTTATGTGATTTTATACAAATAAATGCTAATATTTTGTATAATCACATAAAATTACACAGAATAATTCAAAAATTATTGAAACGAATTTTATTTAATGATAGTATGTAATTATAATACCAACAAATGGTATTTCAAATTAGTTAAAGGAGGTTAAGCCAATGCAAAAAGATTTGTGAATTAATTTAACACAAGCATTAAACAAAAACTAAAACTTGAAAGGAAGTCATGTATGATTAACAAAAGAAATCTATGTAAACGAATTATTTTAATTCTAACAGTAGTCACTATTATTGTACCCACATTTACTCAGCTTGCTATATCTGCCGAAGAAGCGGACAAGTATCCTTACAATATTTTCGGTCGCAACGGCATTGAAATCAATGCAGGCAACTTATGTATTAACGGTGATGTTCATACCAACAAAGAAGCCGATATAACGGCATATGGCAAAAATATTAACGGTAAAATTACAACGGGTAATGATATAGAAAAAAGAGTTAAGCATGTTTATGCCGACACTAAAATCCGTGAAAAATACTTTACCGAAAACTGTGAACTCTTTGAGGACGGATATGTAAAATCCGAAATGAATATACATATCAACAGTCCTATTTTTTCATACAGAAACATTGAACTTGACGGAAATGTAGCGTTGAATTCCAATATGGGAACGCTTATGAATATAAATGTAGCAGGAGAAGTTAAGAACGCAAATACTTCTGTTGTTTATTCAAAATACGGAAATATCACCATTGAAAATGACAGCACAGCCAACATTAACGGTTTGATTTATGCACCGCTCGGAACACTGACAATCAACTCCCCTAATGTTTCAATTAACGGTGTTATTATTGCAGATAAAGTCATAATCAACGGAAACAGTATAAACCTAAACGGCAATGATAATATTGCAAGGTTTATCGGAACTCAATCAGAAGTTTATGACTTTAGTGACTTAGAATATTTACCGGAGGACTGGCTAGGCGATACCGATAAAGATGATTTGTTTGATATTTATGAAAAAGTTATAGACACTGACCCTTTCAATCCTGATACCGATGGTGATAAGCTTCCCGACGGTTATGAAGTACTTACATTGAACACAGATCCTCTTGAAGTTGATACAGACGAAAACGGAATTTCAGATGCTGACGAGGACTTTGACAATGATAATTTAAACAACTTAGGCGAATATGAAAATAAGACAGAACCTTTTAACCCCGATACCGATGATGACGGACTATTAGACGGAGATGAAATTACAAAGTATAAGACAGACCCACTCAATCCCGACACTGATAATGACGGATTATTAGACGGTGAAGAAGGCTATGACGGTACAATATACAAGAAATATGAGGTATACTTTGACCCACTAAATCCCGATACCAACGGAAACGGAATTCTTGACGGTGACGAGGTGTTCGGACAGACTAAAAAACAAAATGTTGAAACCCATGATAAAGCAATAACAGAAATAAAGGTCAACATGAGTACAAACGGCAATCTGGAAAGAAATCTGAAAATTGAAAGCATGTACGGTATTGACGCCATGTCCTCAGATGTTTATGCCATGATTGGCGAGCCGTTCAATTTTGAAACATCTACAAAGTTTAATGCAGCAAGGATAACTTTTAAAATTGACCAGTCGAAATTGGGAGATACAGAATTTGACAATTTAATTATCCTTTGGTATAATGAAAAAGAACAGATATTTGAAGAAATGCCTACAACCCGTAATAGAGTACAATCAACTATCAGTACAAAAACTACTCATTTCTCACAATATATTGTGGTTGACAGTGCGAAATGGTATGCAAATTGGGAATCGAGTTTTACTGAGCTTCGTAAAATGTGGAGCAACGGTACGACTTCTTATAAAGAAATGAACACGATATTTGTAATTGACTGCTGTTCAGACATGGGGAACATAGACTCATCTAATCAAAGACTTAATATCTGTTCAAATATAGTAAACGGCATGATGAGTGAGGACAGAGCAGCCGTTATCACATATTCTGAGTACGGTACAAGAGGAATGACAGGATTAACTGATAAAAACTCTGTACTGTCAATATTAAGCTCATATATTTGGGACAGCGGAACAAAATCAAAGTTAACCGGAGCATTTGCGGACGCTGTAAATATAGCAAACAGCAGCTCAGCCGAAATGAACCGTATAATCATATTAACAAATGGTAATACACAGTTTACATTAGATCTGAGCGGATATAATCTGAGTAATGTTACAGTAAATGTAGTTGATATGGGCGGCTATACAATGTCTGAAGCTCTTATGAATGTAGCCTCCGTAACGGGCGGCA
>CATKAZ010000048.1 GCA_949745795.1 uncultured Oscillospiraceae bacterium
AACGTTGACAGTTGAGCAGTAAATGCGGTAACATTTTCTTTCGTTGCAGACGGGTCAAGTACGCTTGCCAGTCCGGAAACCAAACTCGGAATTGCCGCGCCTATTTTATCTGTAACTTTTTTAAACCCTCCTGCAAATACGCCTGCAAGAACTTTACCTCCAGCTGATGCATTAGCCTTCATAATGTCTAGACTATCATTAAAACCATTTAAATCGTCTAACGCTTTTTGACTTAAAACAAGCCCCGCGTCATTAGCGGAATCACCCAATATTTTTAACGCATCTGCGCCACCAAGAATTAAAGGATTTAAATTTTGTGCCGATTTGCCGAAAATCTGCATTGCGTATGCATCGCGCTGTGTTTCATTTTCGATGTTTGCAAGCGCTGAAATAGTTTCATTAAATACATCTTGATTGTTTCGCAATTCTCCGTTTCCGTCTGAAACAGAAACGCCCAAAGCGCTAAATGCTTCGGCGGCAGAACCCGAACCAGATTGTGCTGTTGCCATGTTTTTTGTGAGCTTAGCCATTGAGCCGGTTAGTGTATTTAAATCAACATCTATGAGGTCGCTTGCATACTGAAACTTTTGTATTTGTTCAGTGGATAATCCAGTTTGTTTAGATAGCGTGTTAATATCATCGGCGGCAAGCCCGGCAGAAGCAGCCAATCCAAAGCCTGCTGTGCCTGCGGCAGTCAATGTACCCGTATAAGCATTAAATGCTTTTTTTGCGCCGTTTACAGTGGCAGTAACAGCCTTAGCCCCTGTTTCGGCTGTTTTAAATGTAATTTTAGCGGCGGCTTTCGCAACGTTTTTGCAAACATTAACAGCCGGTTGAAGCTTTTCTTTGATAGCGGCGGCTTTTTTTGCGGCAAGTTCAAAAGCTCCTTTAACTGAGTTTGTACCCGTTTTGACCTTTTCAAGAACATTTTTGACAGGAGTAAGCTTGTCGGAAATTTTCTTAGCGGCTTCTTGTACATCTTTAAAAGCGGCTGAAATCTTTTTTATATTATCTGATTTATCGGTAAATTCTGCAATTTTAGATTTTAGCTTATCGGTTGTTTGAGAAAGAGCTACAATATTTTTATTTTGTTTTGTAAATTCCTCCATTGCCTTTTGGGAAGAATTAAGATATTTTTCAGCAGATGAAAGCTTATTTTTGAAATCGTCCATTGACTTTTCCGCTTTCATTAACGAGCTGGCAGCCTTCAAAGCTTCGGTAGAATTTTCTCCATGCTCTTTAGCCATTTTTTCATACTTTGCCAAAGCGTTGGCATAGGATTTTGTACTGCTGTCAACTGCACCTTTAAGAGAATCAACTTTGATTTTTTGTTGTTCAACACTGTTTTTATAAGCGTTGCTTACATTTGAAATATTTTTTAAAGAAGTTGAATTTTCCGAAAATCTAGCCGTAGCTTCTTTTAATTCAGAAGACATAGCTTTCAACGCACGGTCAACAGACTGCAATCCCTTTTTATACGCGGATTCTCCGCCTAATTCTAATGTTGTTTTAATGGTTCTTGACATTACCGCTATCACCTACCTTGTAAAGCCACATTTGAATAATGTCACCCGGCTGCATAATCATAATTTCATGATATTGCAGCCCGATTGACAAGCCTTTATAAATTAGGCGCAATCGACTTTCTCGACTGCGCCCTAGAAATTTCCCTCTTTTTCAGCCTTTTCAGCTTCAATTTCTTCAAGGTCAATGTCTTTTTCAACAGTTTGTACATTGTCGGGAATCGTATACTGTCCTCCGCCGTTTATTGTTGTAAAAAGCGTTTCAACAAGTTCTGTGCTCTTTGAGAAGTCAAGATTTATTTCAAAAAAATCAGGCGTAAATTCTTGCATTTTTTCTCCGGTGCTAAGTCCTAGAGATATGTCGCAGTTTTTCTTGACAACTGCACCGTTAGCCAATGCGCATAAAACTTTGCAAAGCAAGGAACATACCTGCATTTCTTCTAATTCTGCAAATTTTTCACCTAGCTTACTTACATCGCCTCCGCATAAATCTGCAATGTCATTCATCGCTTTCATATTAAAATATAATTCAATTTCATGACCGCCAACATTAATAGTATTCATTATTCAGCACTCCTTCCTTTAAGTGCAACATATGCCGTTTGCAAACCTGCATATAGTGCGTTAGCTTCTGTTTGAGACATGTAAGATTTTTGCGACGCTGCTTGTGCTTCGGTTAATTTTAAACACAAAAACGCCCATGAAACAGAAGTATAGTTTTCCGGATCAAGTTCATTGATTTCGGTTATTTTTGAATTTAATTGTGTTCTGTCAGCCTCCGGCATAATTTTAGCCTTAGCAAAGAGCCAACTTTTAGCAGCACCCTCGGTTGTAAATACGGCTGTATCTTCGTATGTATCACTGTCAAAGCCTTCTACAACCATTACAGTTCCTTCAATTTCAGGTGTCTGCCACTCAATGGATTGTCCTTTTGTATTAGTTGTGTCAGATGGAGTTTTAAACTGTGTTTTATAAAGCCATGTTGCTTCATAAATTCTTTGACCGTTGTGCATTTTTGTCTTATAAAATCCAAAACCCAAATAAGGCGCCGACTGACCAGAAGCACGTCTGATAGAATAACCACCACCCGTTACAGAGGTTACTACATTTCCCAATATTTTAGCTTGTACCTGCAAGCCGTCTGCATAATCGTTTCCGAAGTCGGTAACACCAAGCTTAATAGTACCGCTTGCAAAGCTTGAATCGTTTTCGGCGATTGAATCATCTCCGTAAAGAGGATTACTGTTACTTTCAATTGTTTTTTCCGCTAATACAGCTTTACCGATAATAAATCCGTTTTCGTAAGTCGGTGCACCTGTTGTAGAATCATAACCCGTAATTTGAGCCGCTACCGGACACTTTAATCCTATCTTTGCCATAATATCACATACCTTTCTTTTCTATATACTTATCTAATTTATCCTGCATAGCCACTGCAACCTTTGCTTTTGCATTGGTTTCTGCTTCGTCAATAAAATGAGTTCCAAACTGACCTGATTTGCCGTAATGTGCTATAAATGCTTTTTCTGCATTTCTTACGCCTTTTTTATCTTTGCCCTGTGGAAAAATATCACGAAACTTTTTAGCCTTTGTACCTTTTGCAACTCCAACACTCCTAACCATTGAATAACTCTTCATATGCTTATGATTGTTAATAGAGCGTCTCCATTCGCTTGTAACAATTTTTGCGCCCTCGTCTAACATTTTCTGACCTAGTTCGCCGTCAACAGCTTCTCCTAATTGACTTAATTCTTTGGCAATTTCGTCAAGTACATCATCGGAAGTTTTAAAACTCGCCATTATACCACCTCACAAGTCCATGCATAGTGTGTATAGCCTGTATCCGGTTCATAATCAATAACAGGACTGTCGGAGGCTATATTATCACAATCAAATAAATCGGATATTTTGTCAGGCGTTTCATCATATTCGTCTTTGGTAAAATAGTCGACTGCTATACGCCAGCCGTTTTCGGCTTTTGAATTATCAGCACTTGTTCCTATTTGCCCGACTTCATGCCATACAATATAGTTACTTCCGTCTTTGAAATGCTCGCCGTGACCTACACGGTCGGTAACAGTCAGCAGTAAATCCCTAAATTGTTTTAATTTCATAATCAGCCTCCAATCTAGTCAATGATAATTTAGTAATCGGCGGTAAGGTTTCTTTATCATGCTGTGCCTGTTCAATTCGGTACTGTTTACCGAACAATACAGCAACGTCCTGAGATGAAATGTCACGATGCAGAGGCACATATATAAGTTCCGTCAATTTTACCTGCGCTTGTTTGGCTTCATAATTGCGCTTAATACCGACAGTCTGATACTCAAATCTTAACCTCTTTTTTATTTTCAAGCCCTCTTTCGGACGGTCACCCTTTTCGGCTATATTTTCAACGGAATAAATTTCCGCAATA
>CATKAZ010000049.1 GCA_949745795.1 uncultured Oscillospiraceae bacterium
CCCTGCACTATCCCTCGCAGTTATAAATTACTGCGTCGTCTTTAATAATGATCTCACCATCCCGTACCTCGCCTGGAACAGAATACGGATAAATAAGATCAATAGTTGCTTCACCTTCAGAAATACTTGAGCAGTCTCTTGCATCGACTGCAGTTGCCTCTCTCAACATTTCCGTTTTTTTCCTCTTCTGTTAAGCTACCCCACTTCATTCCTTCAAATTTTTTCATCTCTTTTTCCTCCTGTCTTTTTGTTTTTTTCAATGTTCATACGAACCTTAAAGGCGTAAGCATTTGATAAAAGGACCGCCCGATCCTCTTTAGGGAGCAAAAGAAGTGTTGAAACAAACTCCTTTATTTCCTCCTGTTCATCTTTTGGTATGTTCATTTTAAGTAAATCCTCCATATTTACACCTCCTTGTTTGTTTAATCAACATTATAGATTGTTTAACTTACTATGTCAATACTTATTTGTTGACTAAACTAACTTTTTTTGATAAAATAGATTTAGCAAGGAGGTGTAAGTATGAAAGACCGTATCAAAAAGGTTCGGAAATTAAATAATTTAACGATGGAGCAATTCGGAAATAGAATCGGGATAACCAAATCATCTGTCAGTTTACTAGAATCAGGTAGAAACTCTCCGTCAGAACAAACGCTTAAACTTATTTGTAAAGAATTTAATATTGCTATGGAATGGTTACAGACTGGTAATGGCGATATGAGCAATGAGGTTCCAAACAAATTTTCGTTTTATCTCGGTCAGATAGAAGGTGGAAACGATGATTTTATTAAAGATTTGATTGAGGTCTACATGGAACTGGACCAAGATAGTAAACAAGCTTTGCGGACGATTTCTGAAAAAATGTCAGAAAAAAGAAAAAACAGGGAGCAGAATTAATCTGCCTCCTGCTTTTCTTTTGTGCTTAGAATCCCTTTGATAAATGAATATATACTCCCAAGTATCACTGGATTCTCTATTTTTTGCACCATTTCGATAATAAGTCTTTTGTAATCCATATTATCAACCCCTTATTTTTTTCTTCAAAGGAACCAGGGGTATTCCTTTGGAAGTTCCGCCTCAAAAACAACATATCACATAATTCGACAAATTGGAACACTTTGGAATACGATTTCCATATATATATGGAAATTTGCTTAAAATTACTTATATTTTGAATCAAATAAATCAACTATTCTAACTTCTAATGCTTTAGCAAGCTTCTCCATGTGAATCATTGTTGGAGATGTTTTATCATTTTCAAAATTATTCAGGGCAGATTTACTGATACCTGTCTGTTCCTCCAACTTTGTCAATGTTATCTTCTTTTTTTGTCTTACTTGATTTAACAAAATCTTCATTTTTCATAGCCTCCGTTTATTATTTTCAACAATATACTATGAAAATATACCAATTCGACAAAATTCGATTATTGCGTTTTTGTGTATAATTGCTTACAATATTTGTCATAAGAAGGAGTATGCATAAAAAACAAAAGTGAATTATGTAGAAAACAGAAAAGGAGAAAATATTATGCCTCAATACATAGTATTACAAGTTACATTAAAAGAGAAACTTGTCGGAACAGCTTCTAAAAATCTTGGCGAATTAGAGAAAGTAATCAATGACCAGGCTGCAAAGGGTTACCGACTTCACACTATTAGCACTACATCTGCTCATAGCAGTGGTATAGGTGGTGGCGATAGAATTCAAGCTACAATGGTATTTGAAAAATTGTAAATAACGAAATCTCTTCATAATATTAGCAAAATTACATGCAAGCTTTAACATCGGAGGATATATATGAATTTTCTTTCAGACTTATTTAAACCTAATGAAGCAAATCCAGATATAATAAAACCAATTCCATATATTGAAAATTTATGGAATCACGAATGGCATTCTATTGAATTTCAAGTTGCAGGCGTAACATTTGAAAACCGGCAGGCTATATTAAAAAAAATTGATAACAGAAAACCACACATAATTTTTTTTAAAAAGTCAACATATGAAGATTCTCCTTGTGTAGAAGTGTATGCAAACAAAAAAATGATTGGATATGTTCCCCAAAAGAGACTGAATGAATTTCTAAAATGGAGTATCAGGCCCTGCTCAATTAAATTTGAACGTATTGTATATGCAAAGAATACATATGGATTTACAATAAACGTTATATTTCAAAACATCATCCCTATAGAAAAAAGAAAACTTATATCAGAAAAATCATGGTTAATTGTTGGCGAATCATATGAATGTAGAAAAAACAAGAAAAAAATGCGTAAAGATGTTATTAAAAAAATGCATATTAATGATAAAGTCCTCATTGAAAGATATATATATGATGGTAAAGCTGCATATATGGTTGTTGATCCTAAATCTAAACTAGATTTAGGTGTATTAAGTGCTGGGGTTGCGGAATATCTATCAACTAACTATTCAAATGCTGTATTTGAAGCACATTTGGAGGACAAGTATAAAGATTCCTACCATGTACATATTAATATTTATGTCTAAAGCAGTCATAGTAATCTATTTATCTGACTAAGCAGGGAGGATTCTTTCATGAAAAAAACTCAAGACAAAACTGCTAGAAATAGTATTTTTTGCTTATTATCCGGCAAGAGTTACACAATATTTATGATGTTCATAATTGTCATAAGTATTATTCCACTGGCTTTTAAACAATCATCTCCTCTTTTTAGCCTAATAGATAAATTAGCGACTGTCATTTTCATTGCAGACTATATTCTTCGTTGGATCACTGCCGACTATTTTTTAAATAAAAAGCAGAAATCATTTATTTTATACCCATTTACCCCAATGGCTTTAGTTGACCTTGTTTCAATTTTTCCTGTTTTTGCAGTCTTTAGTAATTCATTTCGCTTATTTAAGATTTTTCGCCTATTTCGTTCATTGCGTGTATTTCGGGTCGTCAAAGCAATTCGCTATAGCAAATCCATCAAACTTATTATTAATGTCTTTATAAGACAAAAAGAAGCTTTTGTTACAATATTTGTAATGGCAGCTTCCTATATCCTCATCTCTGCCCTGGTTGCATTTAACATTGAGCCACAGGCATTTAAAGATTTCTTTGAAGCAATATATTGGGCGACAATTTCTCTGACTACTGTTGGATATGGCGATATATATTTAGTCACTGCGCCAGGAAGAATCGTAACAATGATTTCTTCTGTATTTGGTATTGCAATCGTTGCCTTACCAGCCGGCATTATCACTTCCGGTATTCTCTCAGAACTTGAACAATTAAAGACCCAAAACATTGACTCCAAGTAAAGAACGATATAAAATAAATAATCAAAATATATATTCCCTGCGAGTAACATGATAAATAATGCCTTTGTTCTCTTCTGTAATGCCCAAATTAGCCATTTTAATATTCAATACGATACTTTTATCTATTATAAAATAAAAATGGCTTAAATGGCATCTGAGAGAATCTTTTATGCATAACAAGTATGATTTAAAGTTGCACCGGTGCAACTAAAGGGAGAAGGTTATGGCACGAGCAACAAAGCGAAAAGATAATCGCTATATGAAGAATGTTGGCACCGGGAAGTACGATCCGGTTACCGGCAAGGAAATACGAAAAAGCATATACGGTAAGACACAGAAGGAATTAGAGGATAATGTAGCACATTTTAAAAGTCAATTAATCACAAATACTCTTGTTAAGGATCGGACATGGACATTCGGAATGTATGCAAGGCACTGGCTGGGTATTAAGCAAAACTCTCTTTCAGAATCAAGAATGATGGTACTGAATGCCCTGGTCAATAAGCACATAACGGACATTAAGGACATATTACTGATTGACCTCACTAAAAGTGATATCCAGAAATGTATCAATAAATTAAATGGTCACTACTCTGAACAAAAGGAATTACGGAATATGATCCGCTCCATCCTGGAGGATGCTATTGACGATGGTCTTATTTATCGGAATGCATGTAGAA
>CATKAZ010000050.1 GCA_949745795.1 uncultured Oscillospiraceae bacterium
GTTATGAAAACGGCTTTTCCCGATGTTTCGGCAGTACGTGAATTAGGGAAAACCCTCGGCAGCAGTGAAACTGCCGAAAGCCGTATGACAGAAGCCTGGATAGACGCTCTTCTGGAGGAAGACGAAAATGAACGGGAAGAATAAATACAACAGGCTTATAAAAGCTTTTAAGAAAAAAATCCCCGATTACCGCAGAAACCCCGAATTATTCGCCCATGAAGTCTGCAAGTTCGAATGTGACCAATGGCAGAAGGAAGTGTTTTCGGATATAGCAGCGTTTCCAAAAGTTACAGTACGTTCCGGACAGGGTGTCGGAAAAACAGGCTGTGAAGCCGTTTTGTGTTTGTGGTTTCTTTCCTGCTTTCCGTATTCAAGAGTGGTTGCAACAGCTCCTACCAAGCAGCAGTTGAATGACGTGCTCTGGGCTGAGGTTTCAAAATGGCAGTCTAAAAGTCCTCTCTTGAAAGCGGTTTTAAAATGGACTAAAACCAAGGTTTCCGTTGTCGGAAATGAAGAAAGATGGTTTGCTACCGCACGTACTGCTACAAAGCCCGAAAACATGCAGGGATTTCATGAAGACAATATGCTCTTTATCGTCGATGAGGCTTCGGGTGTTGCAGACCCTATTATGGAAGCGATACTGGGTACTTTGTCCGGTGCAAATAATAAATTGCTTATGTGCGGAAATCCCACAAAGACTTCCGGTACTTTTTACGATTCACACTATCGTGACAGAGAATTATACAAATGCCACAGAGTATCTTCACGTGACAGTTCCAGAACCAACAAGGAAAATATAGCGGCTATGGAGCGTAAATACGGGAAGGATTCAAATTTTGTACGTGTCCGTGTTGACGGAGAGTTTCCCAAGCAGGAAGACGATGTTTTCATTCCGATGGAACTGATACTGGCATCAACGTCTGCTATGAAAGATTTTGAAGAACCGGAAATCCCAGACCTTATTCATATCGGCTGTGACGTCGCAAGATTCGGAGACGATAAGACGGTTATAGGTTCTAAGGTAAACGAAAAAACGGACATTGTCTGTAAGCGTCAGGGACAGGATACTATGAAGACCGCCGACGATATTGCGGTATGCTATGATAGATTACTAAAAAAATATTCCGGATACAAACGTCCTGTTGCCGTTAAGATAGACGACGGTGGAGTGGGCGGAGGTGTTGTTGACAGGCTAAGACAAATGAAGCGGAATAATCCTCAGCGTTTCAAACAGATGGAAATATTCCCAGTCAAATTCGGTCAGAGAATAAAGCACCCGTATTATTACGATTCCACCACCTACATGATGAGCGTGATAAGAAATCTTCTGTCGCCTCATGATGAAAACGGAAAGCCTAAACCTGTTGAGCTGATTCTGCCCAATGACAATGATTTAATAGCTCAGCTGTCAACCCGAAAATATGAAATGACCGACGATTCAAAACAAAGAGTCGAAAGCAAGGACGCTATAAAGAAAAGGGGCGGTCATTCCCCTGACGAGGCCGATTGTATTTTATTATGCTGTCTGCCGGTTAAATTCAAGAAAGAAAGGAGGCAATAGTCTTGAACAAGAAAAGCGGAAAAGTTCATGCCGAGATTATAAAAACAACAGCTCAGATAAATAAATCCGACAGTCCGTCACATCTGGAGGAAAAAGAAGATTCCGGATATTCAGACTGGCTTACACCGCCGTATGCTTTAACAGGTCTTGAAAATATGACAAGGCATTCCTCTATACTTCCTCAGTGCATTAATGCATATAAGTCTAATATAGCAGGCTTTGGGATTTCCGTTCGGTATAAAGAAGATGTCACCGATACCGAAAAGCTTGAAGATGAATTTAACAGGCTTTCGGATATTGTGGAGCTTCTTGCATTGGACTGCGACACAAAGGAAGTTTTTGAAAATATAGTTACTGCCCGTGAAACCTACGGTATAGCATATTTGGAAGTAATCCGAAACGGAATGGACGAAGTGGTGCAGATTGAATTTATTGAAAATGTCCCAAGCGTTCAAAAATCTAAATTGTCAGAAGAATTGGTTGAGGTTGAATATGCTTATAAGGGAAAATCTGTCAAGCGTAAAAAACGGTACAGAAAATATAAACAGACGGTAGGCAGTAAAACCGTGTATTTCAAAGAGTTCGGAGACAGACGAATCATGGATAAAGAAACGGGCAAATATGTTTCCGGGCTTGATTTTGATAAGCAGGCCAATGAAATACTTGAGTTTAAATTGGGATTCAAGCCTTACGGTCAGGTGCGATGGCTTGGTCAGGCGCTTAATGTTGACGGAAGCCGCAAAGCCGAAAATCTGAATAACAATTATTTTGAAAACGGCAGACATACTCCTATGGCAGTAATTATTAAGGGCGGTACTCTGACAGACGACAGCTACGAAAAGCTTAAGACATATATGAACGATATCAAGGGCGAAGCCGGTCAGCACAGCTTTTTACTGCTTGAAGCCGAGAAGAACGAAAACAGTACAACTATGCAGGAGGAAAAGCAGCCGGATATCGAATTAAAAAGCCTTGCGGATATTTTACAGCATGACGAACTGTTTCAGGATTATTTGAACAATAACCGCAGGAAAGTGCAGTCGGCTTTTCGCTTGCCTGATTTGTATGTAGGATATACCACAGATTTTAACCGTGCCACTGCGCAGGCCGCAATAGAGATAACCGAAAAGCAGGTATTCCAAACGGAAAGACAGTCACTTGCATGGATAATCAACAACAAGCTGTTAAACGAATACGGTTTTGAGCATGTTGAAGTTTATTTCAAAGCGCCTGATATTACAAATCCCGATGACCTGTTTAAAATACTTACTCTTGTCAATAACGCAGGAGGTCTTACTCCCAACAAGGCCAAAGAAATCGGATACAAAGCTTTGGGAGAAACAAGCGACGACTTTGAGGAAGATTGGGGTAATACTCCCCTTGCCTACAGCAAAACACAAACGGCTTTAAGCGGGCTTGAAACACAGATTGCAAAAGCCGAAAACAATCACGATGATGAAATTGTAGCAGTAATGAAATCGGTACGCTCCCTGCTTATGAAACAAAGCAAAGGGGGCTGATTTTATGTGTACTGAATGTCAGTTACTCATTAAAGCCATTGACGCATACATAGCCAAAGCCGACAATGATCTTGCTGATCAGCTGAAAAAAGAAGGCTATGCCGATTCCGAAAATACTGTAAAGCACATTGAGGAATTAGAGGAAAAAATAGCTGAGGTTTTACAGGAGCAGTCAAGGGATTTTGAAGATTTGATTGAATCTGCTGAGAAGAAAGGCATTGACCTTGAAGAATTTCTTGAAGGTTCATGGCAGGAATTCAAGACAGCAAACGATATCAGGAAGAAGCTTTTTCCTGTTTTCTTCAATGAATTTACGGAATACGTTCCCGTACTGGCTAATTTCTACATGAAGGAAATGGATTCGGAGCTGATAGTCGAGCAGATATCCGAAAAAACAACCGATTGGATAGCTCAATGGAGCTATGAGTTATCAGACCTTATGCACTTATCTTCCCATGAGGAAATAGAGAATATTCTGGTTAAGGGGCTGAAAAACGGCAAAGGGATTGCAGAAACTGCCCGTGATGTTTTGGAAAGCGGTATCAGAGACGAATTTTACAAGGCAAGACGTGCGGCGCTGACAGAAACTTTAAGAGCTCACAGCTTTGCCCGGGAGGAATCAATACAGCAATGTCCGGCATCCGAATATAAAGAGTGGGTTCATACGGGAAATCATAAAAACGAACCAAGACCAAATCATGTAAGAATGAACGGTCAAATAGTTCCAAAGGATAAAAATTTCAAGCTTAAAGGTGTTGACGGAGTTACATATCTTGCCGACTTTCCCAAAGATCCTGCACTTCCGGCGGCGGAAGTAATTAACTGTCACTGCATTCACAGACCCATTGCTTCTGAGGAAATATTAGGCTTGCCTCTTGAGGAACGTAAAAGGCTTCAGCAGCAGGCTATTGAAGAAATGGGAGACGAATGGAAAAAGGAGCTTGACGCACGTAATAAGGCAAGGGCAGGAATTAATGAAGACACAATAAAATGTGACTGGCTTAGAAACAAGAAAACAGCCGAGGAGCGAAAAAAGTATTTCCGTTCGGATTCACGATGGGCATTATTTGAAAGCGGAGTAATTCAGAA
>CATKAZ010000051.1 GCA_949745795.1 uncultured Oscillospiraceae bacterium
GGTTTTGTGTGTTGTATAAATTTTAATACATAGATTGACAAATATAAGGCATACTATTATACTAAAAATAAGTTAACTCGTGAAGGATAAGGCTGGGTTCCTGAATGGGAGTAGGCTGTAAAGCTTAGAATTCCTTTGCCCCTGGGGTTAGCTTATTTTTTTATGTTGTCTAGTATATGTAGTGGATCTTTTATGATTTCATCTACTATAAAGTCAATCATTTGCTGTGAATATGAATATTGCGGAGTCGAAAATTGTCTATGAATATAGCACAACTTTTCATTTTCTTTCAAACCATAGTATTTGCAAAAATTGGTAAAATGGAAGCTTGTAAATCTTGCTGGGTTACCATTGTAAGAGAGTACAATATGTTCTCGCTGCAATCTTTCTTTAATGATGTTGATACATGATTTTGCTGTGTATTTATGCGTATTATTTGGATCCTGAAGTTCCTTTACAATTGTTACACCAGATGTAGCATTTTTATCAAAATGGACGATATTTGTAGCTTTGTCCTTATTTTTGGTAATATAATAATGATGATCAATTCTTATTGCAAATTTTGCATTGTTATTGATGGATAGGTGATCAACAGAATTTTTAACGTCAATAAAGTGGGTAGCAATAGGTTCTGGATATTTGGCTATTATTTCTGCTTCGTTAAGAGCCTTCATGCTGACTGATAATGTTAAAAAATTCTGTGGAATTATGCGGGTCATGTCAATGTCATGAAATGCCATCATTTTTTCATTAAAATTGAATACACATGCCTGAAATAGAGGAATGTATACCATTTCATATTCTTCAGTAATAAAATGGGTGCTGGTATTGCGCAATTCAATAATTTTTTCAAGATTGATTCGGAGAGGATCTTTATTGTTGGTAAATACTCTTTGTACACAGTTTTCCAAAGATAAAGTTCTTTGGGGATTGTTTGGATAGTATATGCTATTTTCGCCAAAAGCTTTTATCATGTGTGCTTTTAACATTAATTCCCATGCATTGCAAATAAAATGACTGAAGCCTTCTACTCGATATTTTATAGTTGGCTTGTTATATAATTCAATCGCAAGGCAGAATGCCTCTTTTGATTTTTCAATCAATTGAGCCTCGATGCTGTTCATTAAGTACCCTCCTGTTTCATGAGCTTTTCTAAAAAATGACTAGGTGATTCCTGTATTTAGTTCCTGTTGCGACGTCGAAACAGATTATAAATTATCAACTACCCGACCTATACAAAGAGAATCCTTTATGAGAGGATAATTACTGAATTTTTTCTATTTCCCCAGTATCAATATCGACATGGTATTCACTGAGGAGTGTTACGGAGTGAGTATCCATTTTCTGAAGCTATGATTAGGCATCTTAAATTTGTTTTGCAATCTTTTTATAAGTATTTGCACAAATCAAAGAGAAGACACCTAAAGCAATGAATAATATTCCTATCGGTAATAAAGCTAAACCAGATAAAATAATAATCCATCCGCATATAATAAAAAATATGCGAAATCTTAATATAGCTTTCTTAGTATAGAATTTGTTTCCGATTTTAGCTTTTCCATCTTTTACAGTAATATTGGAACTTGTATTCTGATTAAGAGATGCAGAGGCTGTGGTAATTTTTTTATTTGTAGTTGCTTTAGCATTTGTCTGATTTTTTTGAGGAGTTCCTTTTTTGACAGAAGATTGGGAAGTTCCCTTTTTAACAGAGGATAATCCATCTACTGTAGTTTTATTATATACTTTGTTATACATAGCTTTTTGAGGATTTTTAATAAGTCCTGCACCCTTTTTCCCATATGTTGGGTTAATTGCACGTTTTGCGGCTCGTTTATATTTACCAACTGTTCTGGCTTTTAAGCTTTTTTCCAAATTTGGCGTTCTTAAACCTGTTTTCATTAGAAATTCCCTCCCCAAATCGTATTTTTATATTTAAAATTTTCTACGAAGTTCTACTACTTTACCGATAATTTTAACTGGCTTATCAATTATTTCCTGATTAGAGAAGTCCAAAGGATCATATGAAGGGTTATTTGCAATTAACTCAATCCCATCCTTATATTTTCTGAGGCGCTTACAGGTGGCATCTGTACCATTGACTGTAGCAATGACGATATCTCCAGTTTCAGCATCTTCCTGTTGCCGGACAATAACTACATCACCATCACAGATATTAGGTATCATACTGTCTCCGTGGATCTGTAGTCCAAAAAAATCACCAGTGCGGGCGAGCTCTTCTGTGATCTCTTCTGTATCAATGATATTTTCGATAGCCTCTATCGGTATACCAGCTGCTACACGTCCGAGGACGTTGATGGTAACGCCTTTTGAAAAAGATGAATAGTTGTCATTCCATCCAACAAGTTCTCGGGAAGTAGTACCTAATGCTTTGGCAAATAACTCTATTTTAGATTGTTGCAAGTCTACCTGTCCTTTTTCAATTTTAGTAATAGAAGAACGATCAGTATATCCAGTAAGTCTGGCGAGAGCATCTTGCGACAGCCCTTTTTCTTCTCTCAAGCGTTTTATATTTTTATATAATTCTAGCACTTAATCACCTCCCGTAAAGAAATGGTAACATGTATGTGAAAAAAAATCAACAAATTTATTAAAAAATGTTGACACAAATTCACGACGGTGGTATAGTGAATTTAAATCAGCAAAGGAGGTGTGAAATGACGGACATACGTGAATTGAGAAGATGCATAGAAGAACATGGAATGTCAATAACATTTGTTGCGGAAAAAACAGGAATATTAAGGGAAACACTGTATAACCGGATGAAAACTGGAGATTTCAAGATTTCGGAAATTAGTGCGTTGTCACAACTACTGAATCTATCCAGAGATGAGCGCGATACTATTTTTTTTGCCATGAACAGTGAATGATATTCAACAAAAAATAAGATGAGGAGGTGAGGAAGATGGCAGTAATAGTAATGTTTCCAGTTTATTTAGCTTTATGGCTTTTAGCAGTACATGTTCATTTTTTAATGAGGCATGAAAAAAAACAGGATCAAATGTGGATTTATCCTGTTTTTACTCTAATTGGACTTAGCTTTTTTTCGTTGATTGGATTTTTGTTGCATTAGGCTTAACATAATCACCTACTTGCGGATTTTTAAATGTTCCGGATAATTCACCAGTTACCAGTTGGAGGCGTGCAAGTGGATTAGAAGGCATAGCAGTTAGTATACACATGGTGTCCTGAATATATGTGACGACGCCGGTTCCACGATAAAGTTCAAGATAGCCAAGATTTTCTCCGGTAGAAGGATCTATGATTGCATCCTTACTTAGGCCATAAACAATATATTCATTATTTAGAGAGATACCATCGCAATCACCTATATTTAAGACGACTTGAGAAGAAGATAAAACATGGGCAACACGGATTTCTTTGTTAATTATAATGCTCATAATACGGAGTTCCTTTCTTGTTCATTTAAGATATTGAGAGTGTCTATGGTGGCAACAGTTTTTATGATTATGTTATGTGTGTTAGAACCAATATATTCAGTAAGATTGGCAGTGGGTTCTTTAAGAAAAGCCTTTTTGATTGCAATTTGAATAATCCCGTTTTGCTGAATATTTTGGACATATCCGTAGCCAAGTATACGTTCATATTGATTCCTGATTTCGTATATCGTAACTATGACATTGAGGCTGATTTCAGGATTAGGACGACATAGGACAATGTTTTCTGAACAGTTTATAATCGATAAGCCAGTTACATTTTTCGTATCCAGATAATGAAAATAGGCCATTAAGGTGAGCCAGAGCAAACATAAAGAAAACAGCACAATAACTGCGAAAAGCCAATATGGAATATAATCTGTAGGTTGAAAAATCCATAATAGTACGGATGGAATTAGAGCCACAGCAAAAGAAATGAAGTGGTATTTATCTTTTATAAAGCTTTTCATATTGGAAGCCTCCATATGTAATAGAGAAATTATAGCATTTAAGGAAATTTTAGGCAATATGAAATTTACTGAGCAAGAAAATAGAATGAAAGGAGGTGAGGGAGATGCTTGATATTATATCGCAAAATAAAGGGATGCTGAAAGCAGCTCAAAAAAGAGCCGGTATTGATTCTGAAAAAGTCCAGAAAACGGTCTCCAGCTATTTGCAGATAGCCAGAGACAATCAGTTGAATTATAACGAATTGCAACAGGTGTTTACCATTACAAAGGATTCAGTGCTTCAGTCTTTA
>CATKAZ010000052.1 GCA_949745795.1 uncultured Oscillospiraceae bacterium
AAAAAATATATTTTTAAAAAAGAAAAAATATAGTGAAATTTACAAATCCGGCGCTTTTTATATTAAAAATATGTGTGACACAGGAATGGTGATATATGAATAAAACAGAATCAAGAGAAGATTATCTTGAAACAATATTGCTTTTAATGAAGAAAAAAGGTATGGTTCGTTCAATTGATATTGCAAATGAATTGAATTATTCAAAGGCTAGTATCAGCCGTGCGGTTAATCTTTTAAAAACAAACGGTTTTATAAATGTAGATGACAACGGTTATATTAGTTTTACCGGTATAGGACTTCAGCATGCGGAAGCTGTTTATGACCGTCATACTACGATCAAAAGATTTTTTATCGATGTTTTGGAGGTTTCCGAAGATACAGCCGAACAGGACGCATGTAAAATCGAGCATATTCTCAGTGATGAAAGCTATGAAAAGCTGAAGAACTATAAAAAATAAACAAGTTTAAGTAACCCTGTTTTAGTGAAAGGTGCTTTTATGAACAAATCTTTTTACAGGTTAATTGTTATAGCGGTACTCATTTGCAGTATGCTTTTTGGATTTTTGGCATTTTATTCCACAGGGGTTATTGATCGTGCTAAAACTCGGGAATTGTTGGATATTAGGATTAATCAAGTCAGTGAAAAATTGGACGATAACATTTATGAATATAAAAAAATAACTGAGCAGATTTATTCTAATTATAAATCAAAATCAAGAGTTTTGGCAATGATGCTGTCAAAAAATAAATCAATTATGACTGATGAAACTTCTTTTGAAGAGCTTCGAATGGCTATAGGGGCTGATTCTATCAGTATTACTGACAGCAGCGGCATTATTCGGTACAGTACGAATCCTTCAAATGAAAACAGTAAGGCTTATGAGGATTTTCTTCCGGCAATTGAAAACAAAGTTTTTTCAGAGGCGGTATTAAATACCCATGATAAACGAACCGGTGTTATTACGGGATGTTCGAGGCTTGACTCTCCGGGAATCATTCAGATAGAATTTACACCTGAAAATTCCGAAATGCTTTTGGATTTGACAGATGTATCACGTACTTTAACGGAAATTCCGGTGCTTGAAAACGGTCATATGGCAATTATTGATAAGTTAAGCGGTAAATATTTAAGCCATACAAATTCCGGTCTTATAGGTACGCAATCAATTTATACAGAAGATGACTTTTCAGAAGGGGAAGGTTGGTTTTCATCTGAATTTGAAGGTCAGGATGTTATGGTGAAATATATTTCGTATGATAATAATATTATACTTGGTATAGTATCTTATGATGAAATATATAAAAGAAGAAACACTGTTGTAAAATGGCTTTTATTTGTTATTCCAATCAACTCTGCGGTAATAACACTTACTGTTAGAAATAAAATATTAAAATTTAAGGATAAACAGAAAATAAATTTAAGAGAAACTCTTTAAAGAAATTTTATTAAAAAAAGAAATCAGAGCGTGTTCATACTATTTGCGTGAACACGCTCTGATTATTAATCATAACAGCAAAGAGCAACTATTGTAATGTTATCCTGACTGCCATTGTCAATGGCAAGCTTGACAAGCTTTTCAAGGCGTTTGGGAAGTCTTGAAGGAAGATCCAGAATGTCCTCCATATCAGTACAGCTAACATAGTCGGATAAACCGTCTGAGCAAATGAGTATGAGATCGCCGTATTTCATTATTTCATTTAGATTTTTTATATCGGGTTTTGGCTCTGACGAAATATTTCCCATTACAGGAAAGATTATATTTTTATGTACATGGTTTTTCTTTTCATCAGCAGTGATAGTTCCTTCTTCATAAAGGAGCTGTACAAGGGATTGATCTCTGGAAATCTGCTTTATGCTTCCTTTTCTGTATCGATACATTCTTGAATCGCCGACATTTATAGTATAAAGATTGTCATTTTCATCAATTGCAATAGCACATAGAGTTGCCTGCATATTTTTTGTTTTATTGTCTTGGATACCATAATCATATAAATTATGATGAACATTCAAAATCGCTTTTTTTAGATTTATTTCTGAGTTAAATTTTATTTGACTTAAAAATTCCAGGCATTTTTTTGAAGCGATTTCACCGTAATTTTCTCCGGAAACGCCATCTGAAACGGCAGCCATAAACGGAGCTTTTACCATAAAATCAATATTCCCGACTGTCATTACCTTATTATCTATCATATAGGCGTCTTCGTTATGTTTCATTATTCCTTTATCAGTTATTCCACAGCAGTAGTACATTATTACCTCTCTTAAGAAAAAAGTTTCCAATTTCAACACCTAATAATTATACAATAACGAGTATAAATTTTCAATATCTAATTGCATGAAAATACTTTACAACTTGGTGACAAAATACAAAAACATACATAATGAATTAAAATATTTTTTTATTATATAAGATTTTCTTTGCTTTTACAATGAAGAGTTATCTTTATGATTTTGATTATTTTTAATTTGTTTAATGCACATGCTGCTGCATTTATGACATTTTCCGCATCCTTTACCTTGTATTTGATTTTTTATATTTTTAAATACTAAATACAAACAAAACAGGATTAATATAATACATATTGCAGAAATAATTATACTTATAAAGTTCATTATATTACCCTCCATACTTATAAATTTATAATAATATTACCGATTTGATATACAAGCATTGAAGTTACATATGCAGTAACAGTTTGTATTACTGCAATTGCAAGAGTCCATTTTAAATTTCCGGTTTCCCTCTTTATTGTTGCCAAGGCAGATATGCACGGAATGTATAGCAGGGAAAAAACCATAAATGAATATGCGGAAACCGGTGTAAATATTGTAGAAATGATATCTGTAAGTGCGGCAGTATTTTCTGCTGAATATAATACACTCATCGTTGATACGACTGCTTCTTTTGCAACAATTCCGGAAAGAAGAGATACCGCCGCCTGCCATGTACCGAATCCCAATGGTCTTAATAATGGAGCAATAGCTGAACCTATAGCGGCAAATATGCTTTCTGAACTGTTTTCTGTAAATCTGAGTGACGGTGAGAAATTCTGGAGTATCCATATTAACACGCTCATTGATAAAATAACAGTTCCGGCTTTTATTATAAATCCACGGGTTTTTTCCCATGTATTTTTTAATATAGACTTTAATAACGGTCGGCGATAGGGAGGAAGTTCCATTACAAAAGTTGATGCATTTTCTTTAAATAAGGTTTTTTTGAAAATTAAACCCATTATTGCTGCAATTAAGATTCCGATAATATACATACTAAAAACGGCAAGTCCTTGATATGATTTGAAAAATGCACCGGCAAAGAGTGCATAGATAGGAAGTTTTGCACCGCATGACATAAATGGAGTAAGCATAATAGTCATTCTTCGTTCATTAATATTTTCTTGTGTTCTTGCTGCCATTACAGCAGGAGTTGTGCAACCAAATCCCATAAGCATCGGTATAAAGGATTTGCCGGATAATCCTAATTTTTTTAAAAAACGGTCTGTAAGAAATGCAGCCCTTGCCATGTATCCGCTGTCTTCAAGTATGGAAAGACATAGAAATAATATTGCAATCTGAGGAAGAAATACAAATATTCCGCCTGTACCTCCTATGATACCATCTGTTACCATACATATGATCCATTGAGGAGCTTCGGCTTTTATAAGAATAGATGAAACTGATGGAATTATTATATTATTAAATAGTGTTTCTATGATATTACTTAAAAATTTACTTAATGTTCCAAAAGTCATATTAAATATACAAAACATTATAATAAAAAAGAGTGGATAAGCAAGGAATCGGTTGGTTACTATAAAATCGATTCTATCGGATATGGTTATAGTATCATTACTTTTGGATTTTATAACTGCTTTTGCAGCAAGGCTTTCAATATACCGGTATCTTGCATCGGCGATAAGAGATTCCCTGTCATTATAAGGAGAAAGCAATTCATATTCATGTATAATATTTTGTATTTCAATTTTCTGTTTATCTGACAGGTTTATGTATTTATCAGACGATTCACTGCCTTCAAGAAGCTTGGAGGCAATAAAAGCATAGGGCTTATCGTTCGGATTATTTTCACCGATAATGACAGAATATATTTTATTTAAAGCGTTTCTGGTAGTATGGTTATAGTCTATTTCAATGGGTTTATTAGGCCGATTTAGTATGTTATGTATTTCTTCTATAACAATATCAATATTGTCGTTATTTCTTGCGGAAATAGGAATAAATGGTATTCCCGTTAGTTCTGTAAGATATTGACAGTCAATATTTCCTCCGGAAAAAGTGACAGCGTCTATCATATTAACAGCAATTATCATGGGAATGTTTAATTCTGTCAGCTGAACGGAAAGGTACATATTTCTTTCAAAATTACTGCCGTCTATTATATTTATAATTAAATCCGGTTTTTCATTTAAAAGAAAATTTTGAGTTAATCTTTCTTCTGTTGAATAAGGCGAAAGGGAATAAATACCGGGAAGATCTATAATATTATAGTCTGTATTTTTTAGTTTTCCGACTTTTTTTTCAACTGTAACTCCAGCCCAGTTTCCTACATATTGATTGCTGCCAGTTAATAAATTAAAAAGTGTAGTTTTGCCGCAGTTAGGATTACCGATCAAAGCAAGATTACAGGACATTATTTTACCTCCACAGGTTTTACAATTATTTTTTTCGCTTCTGAACGTCTTATTGAAAGTTCATATCCCCGCAGCCGTATTTCTATAGGATCTCCCAAAGGTGCGATTCTTTTTATTTTTATTACTACTCCGGGTGTTATTCCCATGTCAATTAGTCTTCTTTTAAGAATACCCGTAAGGTTTGTTCTGATAACTATTGCACAGTGATTACGCTTTATATTATTGAGAGTTGTTTCACTCATATCTTCCTCCGTAAAAATATAAATTTATTTTACTATTTTATGCTTTAATAAAACAATATATTTTTATTGTTAAATTATTTACAGCAGTACTATTTGATAGAAACATTTTCGCATTTAACATTCCAGAAATAAAACTAAAAAATGTCACAACAGATTCTCCTAAAACAGAAACCCACAGGCTTTTAGCCTGTGGGCAGTGCATAATGTTAAATTCTTTTTTCATAATGCAAAGGGTTATGTTTCTTTTTATGATGGTTGCATATCACTTATTTTTTTTATTTTTTCTATGACTTTTTATTGAAATAATTAGTATTATTATCATAACGAGCATTGCAAGAATAAAAGCAATTACAATTAATGAAAACATAATAGGAATTGCCATTCCGGTGGTTTTAGCTTTTGTTTTTTTCATAGGAGCAGATGTCAATTTACTTGTAGCTTCGGTTACTTCAGATGGTTCTGTAACTTCATATGAACTTTCATTTTCATTTAGTTTTATGGTTCCGTTTTTAAGAACAATTTCTGTTTCTTCGGCTATTTCAGATACTACTCCGGAATCAAAAATATTTCTCAGACCGCAGCTTTCAACGGATTCTATATAAGGTGTATCAGAACTGCAAGCTATTAATGATTTATACGTATTAACGGCTTCATCTCTATCATTTATCGATTCAATCCATAAATCAAGAGATGACAGTGCAGAAGTTGCATAACTGATATAATACATGGGTGAATTAAAGTTATGTGTGATGTCTGTCCAGTCATATGAGTATACAACATCGGTATTATATTCTAATCCATATTCATTGCATAGCTGAGTATATTTTGAGTTAAGCTGTTCAAGGGTACATTCAGGATTTTCATATGCATATCTTTGAAATTCATCAAACAGACAGCCTTCAATAATTGATGACGCCATTGAATAAATTGTATAGTCCGTAAAAGCTTTACCTTGTTTTTCACCGAAAATGTCGTCATAATACTCAATAAACAGAGCCTCCATTCCTTGGGAATGAATTTCAAGCGTATCTAGTGAATTACCGAATGCTTCATAAACAGCACGGGTAGGATTCATAAAATCAGCATTGGCATGACCGAATTCATGAATCATAGTTCTGAAATCATTAAAGTCCCCTTTAGGACAATTAAAAATAAACGGCACTGCATATGAATATAGTGAAACAGTATATCCGCCGTTCATTTTATTAGGCATTGCATCAATATTATAAAGATGATATTTTCTCATATACTTAAAATTTTCGGATATTTCAGAGTCAATATCTGCGAAGTATGGTTCGATTCCGTTAAGAACTTCTTCACCTGTATATGTTTGATTTGCAAGTCCTGTAGAATAAAGACTTAAGCTTAGCTGTTTGTAAAGATTATTATATAAGTCCGGGAAGTTTTTCTTGACTTCTTCATATATTTTATCAATATCTTCCAATGAATAATCTCTTATATATTTTGCTTCATAAGCATATTCCGCATAGTTTGGGAAACCGTATAATTTAGCGATTTTATCTCTTATTTTAACAAGCTTGAGATAAATCTCGCCTAATTCCTTATTTTTTTTGCTGTAAATCATATTTGAAATACGGTTGTATTCGTCATAATTTTCCGGAGGGTTATTATATAAATCATCAGCTGTCCAGCTTTGACCCTTATATTCTACGCTGTAATTAAAAGACGAAAGGCGTTCATATTCAAGAACAAGTTTAGATTCTTCATTGGAAAGTTCGCTGTATTTTTCATCGGTTTTTTCATAATAGGTAATTGCGGTAATTATATCCCGATCCAGAAGTTCAAACATAAGGTCCTGATAATCAGAGTTATATATTTTATTAAGCGCTGAGAAAATTACATCATAGTAGCTGTAATATTTTTCCTCAATTTCAGGTAGTTCTTTTGCAATTGATTCATTAGTAACATCACAATAAAATTCATTATATCTGATATTATACATTGTTGCCTGAAGATCATATTCATCAAACATTACATTAATTAATTCTTCTATTCTTTTTTCTTTTCCGGAAGGATTTTTTGATGCAATGTCTTTAAGTTCATCAGCAGCACTGATTAGTTTGCTTTCATCAAATTTCTGATACTGCATTTCAGAGTATGTTAAATCTTTTCGTTCATTGTTTTTTAAATCGGCCGAAACTGTAAAAGCCGGACATAATACCAGCAGAGCCAAAATTCCGGCGGCCAATTGTGTAAATTTCTTCATTTGTTTCCTCACTTTTTTTGTTTTGTCGAATCTTGTACAATTATTATACCATTATTATATATTTATGTCAAGAAAAATAATAAAATAGTTTGTTTTATTCAGGTTTAATATTCAAAAATACCGCACTAAGCATGATTAACTGCTATGTGCGGTATTATACTACATATTTTCTATAATATCCGAAGCTTCATCTAACCAATTTCCGGAATAAAGTTCAATAGCACCCTTGTCGCATGATGCTGCAAGTTTTGGATCAACAGGAAGTCTGCCAAGTATTTTTAGATCATATTCATCTGCTACTTTGTCTAATTTACTTTCACCGAAAATATTTATTTTCTTTCCGCAGTCCGGACATTGAGCGTAACTCATATTTTCAACTATTCCAATAACAGGAATATCCATCATTCCTGCCATTTTAACTGCCTTGGCAACAATCATTGAAACCAGTTCCTGAGGAGAAGTTACTACTATAATTCCGTCTATCGGAATAGACTGGAAAACTGTAAGCGGAACATCTCCGGTTCCCGGAGGCATATCGACGAACATGTAGTCAATATCACCCCACATTACATCGGTCCAGAATTGTTTTACCACTCCGGCAATTACAGGTCCCCTCCAAATAACGGGATCAGTATCGTTTTCCAGCATTAGATTTACAGACATTATATTTATGCCGGTGGTACTTTCAGCCGGAAAAATACCTTCTTCGGAGCCTGCTGCTTTTTCTTTTATTCCAAATGCTTTTGGAATGGACGGACCTGTAATGTCAGCGTCAAGAACGGCTGTTTTAAAACCTTTTCTATTCATATTTACAGCTAAAATAGAAGATACTATAGATTTTCCGACTCCGCCTTTACCGCTTACAATACCTATAACTTTTTTTATTTTGCTTTGAGCATGCGGTTTTTCTAACATACTTGTTTTGTCTCGTTCACTGCAATTTTGACTGCATGATGAACAATCATGTGTACATTCACTCATAATATTTCTCCATTCTGCCGAATTATTACGGCTTAATTTTTTAATTATTACAATAGCGGAGCTATCATTCTGAAAATTCCGCCTATCATTCTTTTTATTAAAGGACGTTTTTTGCAGTCCTCCATAGTAATTTTCCTTGATTTTGCCAGAGTATTTAAAAAGTCCATTTTTATTCTGGAAACTGACGGAGTCTTATACATTAATGTTGCACATTCAAAATGAAGATACAAACTCCTGTAATCCATGTTAATTGTGCCTACAACAGCGGTATTATCATCTGAAACAAAATTTTTAGCGTGTATAAAACCCGGCATATATTCATAAATTTTTACACCTAAATTAATTAATTCCTTATAATAATTCCAATTTAATATATTGACATACCATTTATCTGCAATATGAGGAACTATGATTTTTACATCAACTCCGCTTTTAGCAGCGAACCCTAAAGCGGTTATCATTTCATTATCAATAACCAGGTAAGGAGTAGTTATATAGACATATTTTTCAGCCTTATTAATAATATTAAGATATACCAATTCTCCAACAGGTTCATTATCTGTCGGGGAATCGCCGTAAGGCAGAACATATCCTTCACTTATAAGATTGTATTGAGATGTATTTGCCGGTCTGTATTTTTCGTAATCACTTAATTGTTTTGTTTTCCACTCCCACATTTGTATAAACATAATGGTAAAGCTCCATACCGCTTCGCCTTGAAGCATTACGGCTGTATCCTTCCAGTGTCCGAAACGTTCCTTTTCATTTATATATTCGTCAGCTAGATTTACGCCTCCGTTATATGCGGTTGTACCATCGATTACCAGTATTTTTCTATGATCTCGATTATTTTGAGCAGATGAAAGGAAAGGTCTGAACTCATTGAACACACGGCATTTGATGCCTTTAGTTTCAAGGTATTTATTATAGTGATTTGGCAGCAAAAATTGGCTTCCCATACCATCATATAATAGTCTTACTTCAACACCTTGATTTGCTTTTCTTTCAAGAATATCAAGTATAGTATTCCACATTTTACCCTGATCAATAATAAAGTATTCCATAAAAATAAAATGTTTTGCTTTTTCAAGTTCATAAAGCATTGAAGCATATTTTTCTTCTCCTACGCTGTAATATTCAATTGTTGTATTTTGGTATATGGGATATCCGCCGTAATCATTTACGTATTTTGCCAGATGAGCCATATAAACGTTTTCTCTTTCAAGATTGTATAAAACGTTTCTGTCTTGTGGAATAAGAGGTTTTGTCATTTTTATAATTTGATTTTTTTTCTCTTTGAAAAATATTGTACCAAGCTGTGCATGAAGGAATATATACATTGATGCTCCGACAATAGGTATCAGCATAATTAAAATAGTCCATGAAAGTTTGTATGCGGGATTAGTTTCTTTTTTATTTATAACATAGCAAACTATTAATAAAGAAAGTATAGTTTGTGCACCGTAGATTAAATTAGTATATTCATAAAGTTTAAGAAAGCATACAAGGATGAAAAGAGCTTGAATGACAAGAAGCATTATAATTAAAAAATTTCTGTTAAATTTTTTTTTGGATAATTTATTCATTAATTTTTTGCCCCTCCTTTTTATGTCAGATGTATTTTATTATATCATATCTTATTTTTTTTATCAATAAAAAGTTTTTATCAGTCGAATTTTATTTAAACTTAATTATAGTATTGCACGTATATTCAATATCCTTGTCAGAATGTGCCGCAGAAACAAACATTGCTTCAAACTGTGACGGAGCTGTATATATTCCTTTTTCAAGCAAATAACCGAAATATTCGGCATATTTTTGTGTGTCGGATAGTTTTGCACTGTCATAGCTTTCAACTTTTGTATTATTGAAGAATACAGTCATCAATGAACCTGCCCTATTAACATTAAGTCCGGCATTTAACATTGCAGACTCAATCAGCTTTGATTTTTGTTCAAGTTGGTCATATATAGCCGGATTTTCATCAAGAATTTTTAACGTTGTAAGTCCTGCCGCAACAGCAACGGGATTACCTGAAAGTGTTCCTGCCTGATATACAGATCCCGACGGCGCAACACACTCCATAATTTCTTTTTTTCCTCCGTAAGCTGCAAGGGGCATTCCGCCTCCGACTATTTTTCCAAGGGTTGTCATATCGGGTTTTATACCATAATAATCTTGTGCTCCGCCTAAACCTAAACGAAATCCGGTAATAACTTCGTCAAATATCAGCAGTGAATGATATTGATCGGTTATATCACGCAGAAATTTTAAAAATCCTTCCTTTGGAGGTACAATGCCCATATTTGCAGCGCATGGTTCTACAATTATACATGCAATATCATTTCCGTATTTTTCAAAAAGTTCGGTGACAGAATCAATATTATTATATTTTGCGAGCAATGTATTATCTGTGTATCCCTTGGGAACTCCGGCGCTGTCAGGTATGGAATTTGTTAAAAGTCCGGAACCTGCTTTAACCAGCAGACCATCAGAATGTCCGTGATAGCATCCCTCAAATTTTACTATTTTGTCACGCCTTGTAAATCCTCTAGCCGCACGTACTGCGCTCATAACGGCTTCTGTCCCGGAATTTACTAACCTTAACATTTCCATTGACGGAATGTTTTTCTGAATGATCTGTGCAAGTTCAATTTCACCTTGATGACAAGCTCCGAAGGTCAAACCATTGCAGCAGCTTTTTTTTACGGCTTCAATAACTTTCGGATAAGCATGTCCAAGTATGTTGGGTCCCCATGAACATACATAATCAATGTATTCGTTGCCGTCAGCATCATAAATTTTACTGCCGTCAGCTTTATTTATAAATAGGGGAGTTTTGCCTACATTTTTAAATGCTCTTACAGGACTGTTCACTCCGCCCGGCATAAATTGAAGAGCCTGTTTGTAGAGTTTTTGAGAATTTGAAATGTTCATATATCTTCCTCCAGCCATCTCGCAGCGTCAAGAGCATGATACGTTATAATGATATCAGCACCGGCACGTTTGATTCCTGTAAGGCTTTCCATAACGATTTTTTTTTCGTCAATCCATCCGAGCTTTGCTCCTGCCTTTACCATTGAATATTCTCCGCTGACATTATATGCCGCAATCGGTAAATTAAATTTGTCACGTGCGGATTTGATTATATCCAGAAATGCAAGAGCAGGTTTTACCATAACCATATCAGCGCCTTCTTCTATATCATCGGCAATTTCACGAAGCGCTTCACGACCGTTTGCATAATCCATTTGATAAGTTTTTCTGTCGCCGAAGGACGGTGCTGATGCGGCTGCATCACGAAAAGGTGAATAATATGCAGATGCAAACTTTGCGCTGTAGGACAGTATAGGAATATCATAAAATCCGTTATTATCCAGAGCCGAACGTATAGACTGTACTCTGCCGTCCATCATATCAGACGGAGCAATTATATCAGCTCCCGCCTGCGCAAGACTGACTGCCATTGCCGACAGCAGCGGTAAGGTTTCATCATTTAATACTTTACCGTCTTTTACAATTCCGCAGTGACCGTGAGATGTATATTCGCATAAGCAAACATCTGCTATAACAAGTATTTGAGGAAAATTTCTTTTTATATAACGTATTGCATTTTGAGTAATGCCATTGCAATTATACGCCTCAGATGCTTTTTCGTCTTTATGTTCCGGGACGCCGAAAATTAGCAGTCCTGAAATACCGCTGTTATCAATTTCCTTTAAAATTTCATCAAGTCTGTCTACAGAATACTGAAACACGTTCGGCATTGACTCAACCGGATTTTTTTTATTTACTCCCTCTGTTACGAATAGTGGATATATTAAATCGCTTTTATTGAGATGTGTTTCACGCACAAGACTTCTTAGCCGATTATTTGCTCTCAAGCGTCTGAATCTGTTCATTTTTAACCTCCCGTAATATTGTGTCTATAATACCTTGGACGTTTTGTATATTAGATACATAAAATTTATTAATGCCATTTTTCTTTAGAGTTTGTGCTGTTATTTCACCGATACATATAATTTTAGTATTGTCCGACAGTGAAAATCCATTTTTAAAAAAAGTATTGACGCCTGACGAACTTGCAAAGGTAATAAAGTCAGAGTTTATTCTTTTTTCATATGATTTTTTATTCATCTTAACGTCATATATTTTAATATCATCATATGATATTTCGGAAATATTAAGAATTTCTGTAAGATCTGAAGAACTTTTTTCTGCCCGCAGCAACAGAACCTTTTCGGTATCTGAAACAGCTTCGGAAATACACTTACCCAGTTCTTTTGTAGTATATATATCAGGTATTATATCAGGGTATATGCCTGCCTTTTCAAGTATTTCTCCCGTACCGCTGCCGATAACGGCAATTTTTATTTTTCCTAATTTTCTAATATCGATTTTCAGTTTTTTTAGATTTTTAAGAAAAATTTCCGCACCGTTCATACTGGTAAGTACGATCATACTGTATTTTTCAATATTATAAATGGAATAAAAAAATTTTTTGTTATTGCTGTATTCACATATTTGCAGATAATCTAGTTTATTTATAACAGCGCCTAAAGAATAAAGCTTTTCTGAAAGTTTATTCACTAGCTTTTCTGTTCCTGTAACAGAAACGGAAACACTTGAAAGAGGCAGAGCAATAGTTGGTGAAAAATCATATGCAGCAGTTTCTCCTATAACTGTAACGGCAGGAGTTTTTATATTATATTTTGCAGCTTCTTCTGCAATACTTTTCAGGTTACTTCTAATTATTTTCTGTTCGGCAGATGCACCGCAGGAGATAACAGCCGCCGATGTATATTTGTCCTTACCGTTTTGAATTAGAGCTTCGGTAATTCCTGAAAGATTTTCCAGTCCCATTAGAATTACCAGTGTTTCATCAGTTGAGGCATATTTTTTGATATTTTCAGGAAGAAGGTTATCGGCAGTATGTCCTGTTATAACATGAAAGCCACGGCTTGTTTTCCTGTGTGTTACAGGTATTCCGGCAAGTTCGGGTACAGCTACAGCAGAAGTTATTCCAGGAACTATACTGTACGTAATATTGTGTTCCTTCAGTGCAAGTATTTCTTCTCCTCCTCGTCCGAAGACAAAAGGATCTCCGCCCTTTAATCTTACAACAGTTTTACCGTTTAAAGCATGTTCGATAAGTATTTCATTTATTCGTTCCTGCTTTTCGCTGTGATGTCCCGAACGTTTGCCAACACAGATTTTTTCGGCATTATCCTTTGTAAAATCTAACAGTCGGGAGTCGATTAAACTATCATAAACGACAGTATCACAAATCTTTAACAATTCCATTCCCCTTATGGTTATAAGATCGAAGTCACCGCAGCCAGCCCCCACAAGATATACCGTACCAAGCTTACTCATAACTTAAAAACCAACTCCTTTGCAAGTTCAAAACGCCGAAAAATATCATTAGTTCCGGATAATATTTTGTCAATGTCCTTTGAAACTGTAAGTGTAATTTTTCCGTTGCATATTTCAGAATATGCTCCGACAGGCATTGAACAGTCTGCGTTTAAGGTTTTTATTACACATCGTTCCGTTTCAAAAGAAAGAAAGGTTTCAATATCGTTTATTTTTTTTATCATTGGCGTTATAAAGTCATTTTTTCGGCTTTCCAACGCAATTATTCCCTGACAAGGTGCAGGGAGAAAATCATTATAGTCAAATGTAATAATATTATATTTTTCGGTTTTAATTCCAAGACGCTCCAATCCGGCTGCCGCAAGAATGACAGCGTTATATTCGCCGTTTTCAAGTTTTGAAAGGCGTGTATCTACATTTCCTCTTATATTTTTAAATGATGTTTTATTATATATTTTGCTTATATTAAGTCTGCGCCGTAAGCTACCCGTACCTATAATAAAATTTTGGGAGTTTGAAATTTGAGTGTTTTTTTGCATAACAATAGCGTCCCGATAATTTCCTCTGGGTAATACTCCGGAAATTTCAAGACCTTCTCCAAGAAATGCAGGAAGATCCTTAGCACTGTGAACAGCAATGTCAATATCACCGCACTGTAAAGCTGATTCGATTTCCGAAACAAAAATTCCTTTGCCTCCGATTTGCGAAAGCGGTTTGTCAAGTATTTTATCGCCTTTAGTCCTAATATAAACAATTTCAGGTTGTGTATCAGGAAAAAAGGATATTAATCTTTCTATAAACATATTAGTTTGAGCCACTGCCAGACTGCTTTTTCGTGTTCCTATTTTAATTTTCATAGTACTTTTTTTAATTCCTCAATCATATTATAAATCTGTAAATCGTTTGGTAAAGCTTCACTTTCGATACACATTTTCAGTATTTTTGAAAAAGCCTTTTTTCTGATTTCTTCAGATGTAATTTCCCGTTTAATTTTATCACGGAATTTTCCGAGAATTTCGACCGTTTTCAGATATTTTTCATCAATCATTTTTTCAGTTTGCATACGAAGATATGATGCGAATAGCGGACTTTTACCGCCGGTGGAAATGCCTACGGTAATATCGTTTTTATGAACTACTGCCGGAAAAATAAAACCGCATTTATCACAGTCATCAACAGTATTAACAGGAATTTTTTTTTCGCTGCAAAGGTTAAAAATATGTGCATTAAGCTGTTCGTCATCAGATGCGCTTATGACAAAAAATGCATCGTTTATATCTTCATTTTTGAATTCTCTGCCGATAATTTTTATATTTTTACAATTTTTAATGATATCAGAAATTTCAGGAGCAATAACAGTAATATTCGGTTCAAAGGGAAGAAGCTTTTCTATTTTGCGTGCGGCAACGTTTCCGCCTCCGACAATTACGCATTTTTTGTCCTTAATATTAATAAAAAAAGGGAAGTATCCCATAGTATCACTGCTTTCCATATGATTTCAGTACTCTTAAAACTTCCGAGAATTGTTCTGCTTTTAATTCAGCTTTGAGTTTGTAAATTATATCCTCGAAGGAACTTGATTGTATTTCTTTTTTAATCGAATTAATATACGGTAAAAAGTTATGAAAATAAAATTCCTTTTTTAATGAATCAATATCTGCCGAAATTATTTCCTTGGCGGATTCAACACTGCTATATTTTAATATATTATTACTTTCAGCAAGTTTTTCAAAATAATCAATTCCAATAAGTGTTACATCATCTATATTTTTGATATTTTTGTCAATATCCGGCGGTACGGCGAGATCGATAATCAGACGTTTTTTATTACGATTTACATTTTTTTTAAATTCACGCATTGTTATTGTATAATGAGGGCTTGATGTTGCGCTTATAATACAGTCGGCATTGTCAATATAATTATAACGCTCCGAATAATCAACAGTGTTAATATTTGAATTTGAAATTACCGTGATATCAGAATTATGATTTCTCAATGTGACTGTAATATTTAATTTTTTATGTGACATTAAATTTTTAAGAACTGTTATACCGGTTTTTCCGGTTGCTCCGATTAAAAGAACGTTTATGTTTTCTCCGAGTTTAACAGTTTCATTAGCAGCCAGTGATGCTATTGAAACTGATGTTTTAGATAAAGCGGTTTCTGTTTTGATTTTTTTTGCACATGTAATGGCAGACTGAAAAAGAATATTAAGTTCATAGGAAACAACACCAAGTTCTTTTGCAGCTATATAAGCATTTTTTGTTTGCCTCAGAATTTCATCTTCTCCGATAACCATAGAATCAATGCCGCTTGCAACTTTAAAGAGATGATAAATTGCATTTTCTTCCTGGAAAAACATTTTTATAGTAGATATTAATTCCTCTTTAATATTACTGTATTTTGCAAGAAGCTTATCTGCACATTCGGGTGCAGAAGGACTGCCGCAGAAATATATTTCGGTTCGATTGCATGTACAAAGGATAACACATTGAGATACGCTGCTTTCAGTTATCAGTTCAGACATAAATTTACGCTGTATATTCGGAGAAAATGCAAATTTTTTACGTATATCAGAGTTGGCGTTTTTATAGTTTATACTGATACAGAACAAATATTATCACTGCTTTCAATAGTAATTAGCTTGGTTATCTGTTTATCATAAATTTAACATTTATTATAATATCATATAAATTCATTTTTTTCAATACTTCTTATTTAAAAACAAAATGGTTGACTTTTATCTGCTAATGTTATATAATTTATACATAACAGCTATGAATTATAGAATTAAATTTAGGAAAGGATATGAAAAATGAAAATTTCTACAAAAGGACGTTATGCTCTTAGAATGATGTGTGATATTGCTGAAAACGATAATGGTACGGCTATACCTCTGAAAGAAATTGCCGGACGTCAGAATATCAGCGTAAAATATCTCGAACAAATAGTTATTCTACTGAGCCGTGCCGGATTTGTTAAAAGTATAAGAGGTTCACAGGGAGGATATAAGCTTACCAATCCTCCTAAATACTATACAGTAGGTATGATTTTACGTTTGACTGAGGGCAGTCTTGCACCTGTTGCCTGTCTTGAAGATAATGTTAATACCTGTGAACGTGCGTCGGAATGTAATACTTTATTTGTGTGGGAAGAACTTTACAGCGCTGTTTGCAATGTTATTGACAATATAACAATTGAAGATATTTTAAATCGTGCGAAAGTTAACTGCGGAAATGATTATATAATTTAATAATCAAATGATAAAAAGTATAACACTCTTAATAGATAAAATAATTAAAAATAGCTCACCTTTATTGACAAATAAAAAAGTATAAGTTAAAATATAATTTGGTTTCAGAGCATATCGGCAAATTTTAATAAATTTGTTGATACAGCTCTGATTGAAAGGTGATGATTTTTTGTTAAAAAAATATTGTGATGTATTTTTTAGGGCTGTTATTACTGGGGTTGCTATAGGTCTGGGAGGAACAGTCTATCTATCTTGTGAAAATAAATATTTAGGAGCATTTTTATTTGGAACAGGACTTTTCGTCATACTAACATTTAACTTCTCTTTATTTACAGGTAAAGTCGGGTATTTAATTGTTAATAAAATTACATATATTCCGAAGCTTGCAGTTGTATGGATAGGTAACCTTATTGGAACAGTTATTATGGGAGTTATGATACTTCATACTCGAATTTCTCGGGGAATAGCTCAAAAAGCTGAAGATATTTGCAAAATAAAATTTTCCGATAATTTAATAAGTATTTTTATACTTGCTTTTTTTTGCGGAATTCTTATGTTCATTGCGGCTGAAGGATATAAAAGAATTGTAAATCCATTGGGACAAATACTTATAATTTTTCTTCCGGTAGTATTATTTATTCTAAGCGGGTATGAGCACTGTATTGCTAATATGTTTTATTTTACTGTATCTGATAACTGGTCGCCTAAAACGGTAATTTATTTACTTGTAATGACGATGGGAAATTCATTCGGCGGTATGGTTATACCGTTTATACAAAGATTTTTGGTACTTGAAAAGGCAAAATAAATTTTTATGATAGTAAAAAAATAATAATAATTCCTATTTTATACTAAATATGATTGTTTTATTGATAACATTTTGATAAATATTAACATTGACATTTTTTTGTTCAGATGTTACAATATAAACGTTGAGTAGGGGTGAAGTGATTAGAATAAGGTGGTTATGTTTCTTTAGTTAGCGCAAGCTAACTAAATTTTGGTGATTACGGCTTGTTAAAGCTGTTTAATTAATAGGAGGTATAATATGGCAAACTTTGAACAGTGGCACGGATTTAAAGGAAGAAAGTGGATGGAAGAAATCAACACACGTGATTTTATCCAAAACAACTATACTCCTTATGACGGCGATGAATCTTTTTTGGCCGGTCCGACTGAAGCTACAGATAAACTTTGGGGCAAACTTAAGGAATTACAGAAGGAAGAACGTGCAAAAGGCGGCGTTCTTGATATGGATACAGAAATCGTTTCAACAATCACATCACATAAGCCGGGATATCTGGATGAAAGCATGAAAGAACTTGAAACAGTAGTAGGCCTTCAGACTGATAAACCTCTTAAGCGTGCATTTATGCCTTTTGGCGGAATTAAAATGGCTGAAGAAGCATGTACAACTTATGGATATACACCGAGTCCCGAACTGCATAAAATATTTACCGAATATCATAAAACACACAATCAGGGTGTGTTTGATGCGTATACACCTGAAATGCGTGCAGCTCGTAAAAATAAAATTATAACAGGTCTCCCGGATACATACGGAAGGGGACGTATTGTAGGTGATTACAGAAGAGTTGCTCTTTACGGCATTGATATGCTCGTTGAAGAAAAATCTAAAGATCTTAAATACTGCGGAAACGGTAAAATGCGTGACGATGTTATCCGTCAGCGTGAAGAAATAAGTATGCAGATAAAGGCTCTTAAAGAAATGAAAGTCATGGCTGAATCATATGGATTTGATATATCAGCTCCGGCTAAGGATGCACGTGAAGCATGCCAGTGGCTTTATTTCGGATATCTTTCTGCAATTAAAACACAAAACGGTGCTGCAATGAGTGTTGGACGAATTTCTACTTTCCTTGACATTTATATTCAGCGTGATTTAGATGAAGGAAAGCTTACGGAATCTGAGGCTCAGGAGCTTATAGATCACATGGTTATGAAATTCCGTATGGTTAAGTTCGCTCGTATTCCTTCATATAATGAATTGTTCTCAGGCGATCCGGTATGGGCAACACTGAGTATTGCCGGAAAAAGCGTTGACGGCCGTCACATGGTTACTAAGAATGATTTCCGTTTCCTGCATACGCTTGAAAATATGGGTCCTTCACCGGAGCCGAATCTTACAGTTCTTTATTCTTCAAATCTTCCGGAAGCATTTAAACGTTATGCGTCGGCAATTTCTGTTCGTACAAGTTCTATTCAGTATGAAAATGATGATGTTATGCGTGTTGAATGGGGCGATGATTATGCTATCTGCTGCTGTGTATCAGCTACACAGACAGGTAAGGAAATGCAGTTTTTCGGTGCGCGTGCAAATCTTGCAAAGTGCTTGCTGTATGCTATAAACGGCGGTGTTGACGCTAAAACAAAAGTACAGGTAGGTCCGAAATATGTCCCAATAACTTCAGAATATTTGGATTATGAAGAAGTTATGGCAAAGTTTGATGATATGATGAGCTGGCTTGCAAGTATATATGTTCATACATTAAATCTTATTCACTATATGCATGATAAATATTACTATGAAGCAGCTGAAATGGCTCTTATTGATACTGAAGTAAGACGTACATTTGCGACAGGTATTGCAGGTTTCTCACACGTTGTTGATTCACTTTGTGCTATTAAATACGCTAAGGTTAAGACCATCCGTGATGAAGACGGTATTGTTACTGATTTTGAAACTACAGGCGATTTCCCAAGATACGGCAATGACGATGACCGTGCAGACGAAATTGCTGTATGGCTTCTTAAGACATTCTTAAGAAAAATTAAACAATGCCATACATACCGTGATTCTGAGCCTACAACATCAATTCTTACAATTACTTCAAATGTTGTATACGGTAAAGCAACAGCTTCACTTCCGGACGGAAGAAAAGCCGGCGAACCGCTTGCACCGGGTGCAAACCCATCATACGGCGCTGAAAAGAACGGACTGCTTGCTTCACTTAATTCTGTTGCAAAGCTTCCATATGAATATGCTCTTGACGGTATTTCAAATACACAGACAATTAATCCTGACGCACTTGGTCATGAAGAAAATGAACAAGTAACAAATCTTGTAAATATTCTTGACGGATACTTTGATCAGGGTGCGCATCATTTAAATGTGAATGTATTTGGTAAAGATAAGCTTATTGACGCAATGGAACACCCTGAAAAGGAAGAATATGCAAACTTTACAATTCGAGTTTCGGGTTATGCGGTTAAGTTTATTGATCTTACCCGTGAACAGCAGCTTGATGTTATTTCTAGAACATGCCATGAAGCAATGTAATTAAATTAAAAAAATTGTTATAATAGTAGTAATGCAAGGTCTCCCCGCTGATGCGGAGGGACTTTGCGTTGTATATATAGTGCATATTTATAAAATGTTTTGGAGGAATTAATATGGATCACAGGGATATACAAAAGGTTCGAGTTCATTCAATTGAAAGTTTTGGCGCTGCTGACGGACCGGGAGTAAGATTTATAGTTTTTTTACAAGGCTGTAATATGCGCTGCAAATACTGTCATAATCCGGATACATGGTCAATGAATGATGGTGAAGAAATGACTTCTGACGATTTGTTAAAACGTGCTTTGCGTTATAAGAACTATTGGAAAGATTCCGGAGGAATTACAGTGAGCGGAGGTGAACCTCTTCTTCATCTTGATTTCCTGATAGATTTCTTCAAAAAGGCTAAAGAATGCGGCGTTCATACTACTATTGATACTGCGGGGAATCCTTTTACACGTGATGAACCATTTTTTTCAAAGTTTAATGAATTGATGAATTATACAGATCTTATATTGCTGGATATAAAAGAAATTGATCCTCAACGTCATCAATATATTACTGGTGTTAATAATGAAAACATTCTTGATATGGCAAAATATTTGTCTGATATAAATAAAACTGTATGGATTCGTCATGTATTGGTTCCGCAGTTAAGTGATTTTGATGAAGATCTTGATAAGCTTTCTCAATTTATCGGTACACTTGATAATGTTGAGCGTGTTGAGGTACTTCCTTACCATACTTTAGGTGCCTTTAAATGGGAAACTTTAGGTATACCATATACTCTTAAAGATATTTGTCCGCCGGATAAGGAGCGTATTGCCAATGCTAAAGAAAAACTTAATACTTCTTTGTATAAGTAATTAAATTTTTTTCATATAAACAGTTTAATTAAAAACAAAACCGACTCCGTTAAAAAACGGAGTCGGTTTTTGATATAAAGTCTTATGTTATACTATAGGGGATTTTTTATACTTCCACACAATTTGATGCAGTTCATATATAACCGAGGGGACTTATAATTGTAAATTATATTTTAGTATTAATTTTTATTTTTACTTACTATACGATAATAAATTTTAGCGGTAAGCAGGTAAATGGTAGCATAAATAACAGCGAAAGCAAGGAAACATCCAATAGTGCAGATTATATAAAGATTGGTATTTAATAAATTTAGCATCATTAAAATGCGTTTTACAATAGGAAAAGCAAATGCAACATGAATTCCTGCCAAAATAAGAGGCATGAAAAATACGGTCATAATCTGAGAGTGAATCGAACGTTTTACTTCTGTATGACTCATACCAACATTCTGCATGATTCTGAAACGTTCTTTGTCTTCGTAACCTTCGGAGATTTGTTTGTAGTATATTATCAGAATAGTTGCCATTGTAAATATTGAACCTAAGAAAATTCCAAGGAAAAACATTCCGCCGTAAAGACCCTTGAAGGCTTCACGCTGTGCCTGTCTGCATTCAGCTTCACCTTTAAAGTCATTTTCTTTAAGAAGCTTTTTGATATCGTTGTGAAGTGCTTTTTTAGAATCATCACTGCCGTTTATATCAAAGCCGTGTAATTGTTTTACCATAGCATCTTCATTGTCATCTTCATCAATATTTTCCTTAATATAACGGTTAATGTCATCAATTATACTTTTGTCTTTTACTACGATTTGAATACCTTCAGTAAGGCTATTAGACGCAAATGGACCATTTTTAATGCATTCTTTTGTACTTTTTTTAACTTTATATTCTGTATCAAATAAGTTAAGTGTAGAATATTCATATTCTTTTCGTCTTGAACAAACAATAATTTCATTTTCATTCAATGTTTCATTTGATGATCTTATATTATTATAATCGTCCAATGAGATCATTAAAATTGAATTTATTTTATTTAAGTCATCTAAGCTTACGCCGTTTGCGTTTTCCGGATAATAAAATTTATTTTTATTTTTAAGCATTGAAAAATCAATATAACTATATTCTTCTTCATTTTTTACATCCGCATTGCTGTCTTTTATAAGTTTCTGCACTCTTTCGACTGTTTCAGCATTCTTTTCATTATATATATCTTCGGAATATACCGCAATATCATAAGGATATCTTGTTTCAAGCAGATCATTCATACCGACAACCAAAGAGCTTGTGGAAGAAACCATTACAAGTACCATTGTAGAGAGAATACAGATATTTGCAAGTCCCACAGCGTTTTGCTTCATACGGTAAATCATTCCCGAAACGGAAATAAAATGTTTGGTTTTATAATAATATCCCTTATTTTTACGAAGTATCTTCAGCAATGCAATACTGCCTGCTATGAATAGAAAGTAAGTACCTAAAATTACAAGTATTACTGCAATGAAAAACAAACCTAATGATTGCATTGGATTTTCCGAAGTAATCGAAATATAGTATCCTATAGCCAGACAGATTACTCCGAGTATTGCCATGAACCATTTTGTTTTAGGTTCCTTTTCTCCCACGTTTCCGCCTTGAAGAAGCTCTACAGGTTTAGCAAGATGAATTTGACGCAGAGAATTAAGATAAATACACAAAAAGATTACGCCAAACAGCAGGACTGTATTTCTCATTGATTTCCATGAAATATAAAATCCCAAAGAATAT
>CATKAZ010000053.1 GCA_949745795.1 uncultured Oscillospiraceae bacterium
GACGGGTTAAATTATTACTTTATTTTCTTATCAATTTCAGTATGCAGACGTTTAATAAAGTTTTCTCCTGCAATACCGTTCTGCTGATAACCCCATACGCCTAACAAATAATTTACTGCGTTCAGAGTACCGTCTCCGAAATGCTTGTTTTCGTCCATACCATATTTGTTAATGCCTAGATTTTTAGCAATAAGCAATAATTCCTTTAGTGCCAGTGAGTCTGCGTTACTCTTTTTTCGCCCTGTTTTGTCAAGGGTAGGCGGTGCAAGCTTTGCCTTTACTGCCGCTCTGAATTTATCCATTGTATAGCCATGCTTACCCCACCAATTATCAGGGTCTATGTGACTGCTTCCATATCCTCTCTGTCCTGCTTCATGATGGCTTACAATATTATTCACACTGATATTGTAAAGCTTGCAGAGATATACACATACCTCAACAGCTTTGTTGTAAACTGCGGTACAGTATGCTTTGTCTTTAAGCCCGTCCTCACACATTTCAAATTGAATGTATGCAGGATTGTAATTGTAGCTGCCCTTTGAACCCGAACCAACACCCCAACAGCAATAATTAAACGGCAATGTCTGATAACATTTGACTTTGCCGTTTTTGTCTTTGCCTATCCAACCATGTACGCAAACATCAATCCCCGAACGATTAAAATCATTGTTGTAATCATTTTTGCCTATTACGCCGTCATCAGGAGCAATGTAACGTTTCAAGTTAGGGTTGTTAGCACCTGTGGAATGAATTACAATTCCCTTAGGGGTCATTTTTCTTGCAGACTTGTAACAGTCTGATTTTGTAAATAAGATTTTTCCATCTATAGCACTCATAATTAAATACCTCATTTCTTAAATTTGATATAAAAAAGCACCCTGTAAAACAGAGTGCAGATATTGACATATTATGCCGATTATAGTATAATAATGCTTATGGGCATACCTAAACGGTAGGCGGTTGTTCCCTCCTTACGCCATAATCTTACTTATCGTCCCCAAATGGGCAGGCGAAATAAGCAGGCAGGGAGGTGATAGATAATGGAATCAATCATTATCTTCTTAATCCTTGTAGCTCTTAATGAAGTTATCAAGAATATAAAGAAATAAACCGCCCTAGCTGCAAACTTAAGCGGTTTATTAATTAAACACTGAGGGAGCGACCGTCTATCGGTATGCTCCTTTTTTATTATTATACATCAATTACAGAAATATGTCAACTACTAATATTATTTATCTTCAATTTTATCTTTAGCATTTTCAATTAACTTTTTTATCCATTTTGGCATTATGTCGGGATTGCAGGCATAGAGATTTTCACAAATTGAAATGCACTCATTTATGACTATGTATGCACCGATTACCAATCCGAACGGCAGAGCGAACGGGATTTCAAGCGAAACTATTTTCTTGAGTATTGTGGGGATAAAATAATCCAGAAATACTCCGAAAAACAATGCCGCAAGCAAGGAAATCTTTTTCCAGAATCCTATAAATCCTCTTTTGCTTGAAAGAGCAATACCCGTCACTTTGCTTTTGATGATTCCCGTTACAAAATCGAATACGATTCCGATTACCACAAATAGGAATATCAATCCGTATTGCTTTGTGGCTGTAGCCAGTACGCCGCCCAATAAGGACAGCAAATATTTTACTTTATCATTCATGATGAACCCTCCAATTTAATATAAATTAATAATTTTCACACTGTTAATAGTTGGATTGGATTGTCCCAATCCTGTTTTGACGGTCAATGTACTGTCATCTACATAGTAGAACAGTAGCCCGTCTGCTTCATAAAATTCAGATGTTCCAAGGCTTTTTATGTATGCAAGAGGAAGAGTAACACTGTATTTTCCGCTTGTGGTGACCGCATTGCACACTACCGCTGAATAATTTGTAAATAAATTCGGTATGTCAATCGTTGCAGATGAAGCCGTGAACGAATTTGAATACAACAGCACATCGGTTGACGTTGAAATAAATCTTTTGGCAGTCACAGTGCCGTCATTGCTTACTTCAAAACTGTTATTAACGTTACCGCCATGACGTACAATAAACTTTTCGTCTGTAAACCCAACTCGACCTAGATGACGTTCCTTATTTCTAAACCCTATGGAGGATCCGAGATTAGAAGCTCTTCCAATCCAAAACGGTGTAAAATCGTCTGAATATATCGTACCTCCTGACATCGGTAGATAATCATCCCTAAATAATTTCTTAGCCGCAATATATGAATATACTGCATTCTCTGTTGGATCGGTATTGGTAAACTCTACACCTGTTGTCCATTTGAATGTATCCTGTTTTTCCATTACTGCAAAGTATGATGTGAAATTTGTACCGGACGTAAATTTCAAATATATATCCGCTTCTGCCGTTGAATATCCCTCAGCCCTTACAACCAAGACTTCTGTTGCCCATGTGTTTGTAACGGTTAAATCAGACGTACTGTTACCATAAGCATAAACCAACGCACCGATTCTGCAATTATTGGTATTAACGGCATCGTTGCAGGACAGATATATTTCAACCTTGCCTCCTGCATCTATGTCATTGTACGATGACCTGCCTACCAGTTGTATCATGGCTCTTGAGCCGCTTTTAGACACATTTACTTTTCCAAGCTTTACATACTGATACCTTGCAGATGTTGTGTTGGTAATTGAGAATTGTTCTCGGTTTAAATCGTCTAACTTGTCAGACGCCTCTTTTATACCGTTTTCCATATTGTTGAATTTCTCTGCCGACATTGGTGTGCCTTGCTGCACAATCTTTCCGGCAGAGGTAATAAAAACAGTTCCGTCACTGTTTTGCTTTATTTTGTAACGATTGTCGGAAAGAATATGATCTTCCCATTTTGTCGGGGTATATCCCATTATGATTCGACCTCCTCGTATACATGGAATTTTAATTTAAGTATTAATATTTGTCCGTATTTTTTTACTATGTGTTCATCTCTTTGCCCTATAACCGAATCCGTACTTAACAATTGAATGCCCGTTACAGTTCCAGCTGCACTTTCGGGTATCTTTATTGTGATTACATATTTACCGTCGATTTCAGCGGTATCGTTTATTTCCGCATACTCCCACTGACTGCCGTTTATCTGAAATTTACAGCTGTCTATCATATTCAGTACGTCCGAACTTAACTTGTTTAAAATGTTTTCTTTCCAGAACATGGAAACACCTCCCTAAAACGGCAATTGACCGCATGAATACAGACCGCAAAACGGTAAGTCTGTATTGTATGATTCTATTTCACAGCTTAAATATATCGGTACATCTATACCGAACGACAGCTCATATTCAATGTGTGCCGGAAGCCGTTCATCAAGCAAAGATTCTATTTCATGTAAATAAATCTGAGAACCTGTTCCTCTTTCCGCATTGATATACAGCTTATTGTTTTTCTTACTGTCACATGGCGCAAGTGTGCATGTTACATCCCCGCCTGTGTAAGATTTAATCATATCCGAAATTACAGAAGCCGAGATTTTTCCCGAACCTATAAGCCGTGCCTTTACAAATCTTCTGCGTTCTTCAATGGACTTTGACGCGTCCGAAACTATTCCGAGAATTTTTTCATAACCGGAAATGACTTCGCTGTCTGCACTGTCAATAAACTGATTGGAAAATACCCGTTCTATATTATTCTGCATGTCGTCAGCCAGTCTGCCCTGAACCTTAAGTATTTCCCTCATTTCATATACCTCACGATAAAATACGGGATAATATGAAAGCAGTTCTTCATAGTTGTTTTTTAAACCGTTATATATTTTCATTAGATCACCCCTGCTGCCAAATTCATCAATACGGGAACACTCAATGGGTCTATAACTATATTTGAATCTGTACTTGGAGTAGTACCGAATATTCCAAGATTACGGTAATCCGTTATCTCCGGGATATTTACAATTGCCGCACCTATCTCTGAAACCTTTATAGTTATCTCTTCGCTGTCGGAACTGTTCATGACCAGTGTTTTTAAATAACCCGAAATAGCCGTTCTCATTGATTTAACTGCGGAATTTATGTCACAGCCTTCCGCCAGTTCAACATCAACACTGATATTTATGCTTTCTTCAAGAGCAGCCGCAGCCGTAAAGTGAGCACCTATCGGAGCGGCTCCCTCGCCCAGTCCTAAACCGTTCGGATCAATATACTGCTGAACCTCGTTAACTATATCCACATTACACGGAAGTCCGTTTAAATCAATCAATACCGCCTTTACCGTATTGGGACCGTTCCACAGAGGAAAGATTTTGGCTTTGCCTACACCGTCAATACTTTCACACCATATTTTGTAATGCTGCTTGTTTCCGTTTTCTCCCGTACCGGATATTTTGTCCTTAAGACGGCGGCGCAGACTCTCATCATCTTCAGGGGTTGTGCCGTATTCGATAATTGTTCCGAAACTTGCTATTTCAAGTCCGGATATAGTATCAACGGGAACTGCCGCTGTGTTTGCTTCAATATTGTTGTATTCCGTTCCTGCTTCTTCGGCTTCAAAATAATAACCTGTTTCGTTTTTCTTAAGTTTAAAATAAAGCCCCCTGTAAAAAAAGCGTTCGTTTTCTTCGGGAATTGTCCCGGAAAAAAATGCTTTGTATTTGGCTTTAGCGGCCTCATGACGGACAACTCCGTACTCGGATGCCTTTGCATCAAGATATTCTCCTGTTGCGGTATCAATCCGTGAAAGTGAAAAAATCAACGGCAGGTCGGTATAAAACTTTGCAACTCTTATAAGAAATCCCGAAACTGCGTCATAGAAAATACTCCCGGGACGTGTGTCGATATCCTCGGGAGCATTATTTAAAATTTCTTCAAGAAGATTTTCGTATGTATAGCTTTCAAACATCATATCACCTCGCTTATCTGAGTTTCACCGAATACGGTATCTGCTTTAAATGAAATAAAGACTTCGTCATTTTTAAAGCTTATTTCAAAATCATACACATCAAGTATTCGTGTGTCCTGCGAAAGAGCGTCCCTTACCAATTCGGGCAGAGCTGTTTCTATCAGTTCGGGAGTTGAAACCTCATCATATACAATATCCTTAAGCTCTCCGCCGTAATCATCGTCATAAATAAGGCATTTATACCGTGCCGTTATTATCGCTTTTCTTATCGCCTGATTTACTGCTTCGATTCCGTCAACAGTACCGATAATTCTTCCCGAATCAAGGTCAAGACGATATGTGCGTGTAGGCTTTTCCGCCTCTTCTTCAATGCCGTCAATAGGTATCTCAATATCTACTGCCATTTACATCACCGCCCTGTCCAGTGCATAATACTTTTTGCCGTTATTGAATACCAGTAAATGCACATGTTCGCCCGCCTGCAAATCAGAGAGTCTTTGAGGAACAATCGGGAGCGGTGTAAGCTTCTCGTCGTTTATGACCTGTACTCTAACGGGATTTTCGGAAATAACTCTTCCGATAACGATATCGTTTACTCTGGGCATCATGCTTTGAAGCATAGCTTTAATACTAGTCGGATTATCCATTCAGACCTCCTATTCGTTTACGGAATTAAGCGTTAAATTCATTGTATGACTGCCGCCTTTAAAAGTGTGGGTATCCTCGTCAACATAGAAAGTACGCTTGATTCCCAATTCGTCAATTATTACATAAACTCCCACACCTGAAATGACTTCGGGAATTCCAAGAGCTTCAACACTCAGGCTTATTTCTGGAGTACTGATTTCCTTAAGCGTTTCCTTAATATGCTCCTGAAGCTTGGCTTCGGAAAGGTCATCGTCCTTTTTTTCGATATCCTGAAAAATACCGATTTTCTTTTCAAGCTCTGTATTCTTCTTAACGGCATAGACCTTATCCTCATCGGAAAGTATTTTAAGGCGTGTTTTTATGTCCTCAATGCTTTTTTTGTATGTGTAGGACATAATATTTCCGCCTGTTTCAAGAACCCATTGAAGTATATTTTCACGGCGTTTTACAAGGCTTAAAACTCCCTTAGAGGAATTTACATAATACTTTGTTCCGGTAGCTTTAAAATCCTGAGAAATTGCGTCAAGGATAGCGTCCCATGCAGTTGTCTTTGATTTGGTAAGTTCGGGAATTTTATATGATGTTTTTGCAGCGTCCGAATATTTTATACCGAATCGCTTGCACACATCAATAAAAATATCGTGTACGGTTTTGTTTTCGTACACGAATGTATCTTTATTGTTTGCAAGATAAATACCGTTGTCATAGGCTGTAACGGGCATTTTAAAGCTTTCGGACTGCTGCTGGGACATTATCATACCTCTGAATAATTCTTTGCCCTTATAACTGAAAATCAGCTGATGACCTTTTGTAACATCTATTCCGCTTTTAACGTTTTTACTGTCCAAAAGGGAAATGCTTACAGACCGTGCGGCAGAACCCTTTCTTCCTTTCCACTTGATATTTTCCACAAGCTCGGAGATATCATAGGTCTTACCGTCACGGTATAAAATCAAACTGATATCGGACATACAGCGCCTCCTTTACGGTATTGTAAGAACCTGACCTACCTTTATAAGGTTAGGATTAGAACCTATAATTTTTTTATTGGCTTCATAGATTTTAGTATACTTAGAACCGTCTCCGTAATATTTTTTTGCAATATTATACAGGCAGTCTCCTGACTTAACGGTATGGGTTTTAGGTTTAGATTTGGTATTGACTCTTGCGTTTGTCTTTTTAGGTGCAGACGCTTTGTTTTTGTTAATGTTTATCTGTCGGACTCTTACAGTCTTATATGATTTCAATGAAATGGTATAATCGTAAGAACCGACGTCTCCGCCGCTTTGGGAGTAGGAAAAGCTTTCGATTGTTGCATACCATACAATATCACATTTGGTTATGTAAAGTCTGACAACGGTTTTATCGTTCATCCATGCAGATATGGCATTGATATACGCATGAGGCAAAAGAGGTTTTTTAACAGCACAGCCGGGGAAATACGTCTTAGGGAAAAAGGACGAAAATGAAATTGTCACGGCTTTGGGTTCTTGTAATATTGTAGTTTCTCCAAGTCCTGCGATAGTTACGCTTTGATTATTGCCGTTTCTCTGAATCTTAATACTTTCGGGATTCACAGGCAATTGATGCTTCTTTTTACCTGCTTCAAGCCATATTTGATATTTTTTAGAATTCATAAGAATCATCTCCTTCCTCGAACAATTCGGTCGAAATAATATTCATAAGTGCAGGCCTTAAGTTTTCTATAAGGATTTCCGCAACCTGTTCCTTATCCATATTGCTTTTTACGTTAATAGAGCCTTTACCATTGATGTTGAGATTGACTTCACGATGAGATACAGCGTCGGTTTTGCTTTCAATCTTTTTTACGGGGGAATCGGTCGGGGGAACGTTGAAAGAATTACCAGCGTAACCGTTAATGATTTTTTCGGTCTCATCTGCGGTATATACCGTTTCTCCGCCTTTAAACTGTACAAGTTCAGGACCTTCTTCACCAACAAGTGCAATACCCGGTTCTGCCGATAGTGTACCAGAGGCATAGGCGTTAACGTTTGAAATCATGCCGCGAACAGCAGCGGCGGCATTTGAAACAGTTGAAGAAACATCAACGCTTAATGCGGCCGTGATTCTGCTTGCGATGTTCTGGGCTTGCTGAACGGCTGTGTCACCACTAGATTTAAGTTGGGATATGTATCCGTCCATTGTAAGCTTTGCGGCATCTGCCGCTTCACTATCCAATTTCATCTCTTCGACCATTTCATCAAGAGACTTATCCATATTCTCCTTTATTGCATCAAGCCGTTGTGAAATTTCTTCGTCAACCTCAAGCATCGTTTGTGCTGTGTCATCCTTAATATTTTTCAGTTCTCCAAATGATTCATTGAGTTCGCTGACTTTACCTTTAGCCTCATCAACATTCATTTCATTAAACGATTGAGCAAATGCAACAGCCTGTTCAGGATCAAGCTGTTCGATAATATTACTATCAAGCTTTAAATCGGAAAGTGTGGCAATTGCTTCCTTATACTGATTAAAATAATCTATTTGACTATCAATATTTTGAATTGCAGTATCGGGAGATAAAGCATTTTCCAGGTTCATACTAGCTTCTTCAAACAACCCAAACATACCGTCTAAGCTTTCGCGAATAGAATCATATGCTTCTTTATATTCTTCGGCAAATTGTTTGATTTGTTCTTCATTAGCTTTCCAAGCTTCGGATATTGCTTCTTCGGGAGTTATAGCTTTCTGAGCTTCTTCGGCTGAATCCTCTATTTCGCCAAAGCTTAATGCTACATCGGACAAACTTTTTGCATATGCATCCGCTTCCTCAGACGAATATCCCATTGTACTATACGCTTCTCTAATTTTATTTTGTGATTTATCAACGAGTCTTTCATATTCTGAAATTTGTTCCTCTATATCCTCAATGTCACTGTATTCCCAGCCCTCTGTATTAACATATGACGGATCAGTTGCAACTTTTTTTAGTTCACGCTTTACATATTCCAGACGCTTTTTTTCTGATTCCAGATTTTTTACTCGATCCATATATTGATTTTGAAAATCAACATCTGTTACTGATTCGATTGCTACCTGTTTTCTATTTTCTTCAGCTATAGAAGCCATCTGTGAATTAATATCAGTCGGATCAAACCCCGTCAGCTTACCGGTATCATAATCAACCTCAATGTTGCAGTTAAACGTATTATTAAGGTAATCGGCATATTGAGACATCATATCAAGGTCGGCATTGGTTAATTCGGATTGTTTAGACAATGCCTCCAACTGAGCCACCGCTACCATTCCGTTTTGCCAATCCTTATCGATACTGTCCATTTTACTGTTGTATTCGGTAGTAAATGAAGCAAGAGCCTCCTTGCTTTCTTCTAATCGCTGAGCATAATCGGCTGCAAATCCTCCGCCTTTTTGGTACTGAGCGTTAAGAGTTTCAAGTTCAGAAGCAAGACCTTGTGCCGCCTGAGATTCCTCACCGTACATTTTGCATACGTTATCATAAGCTGTTCTTGTATTGTCTATTTCGGTTCTGCATTGTTCAAGCGTACCGTTATAATCCTCAACGGCATCGGCATTACTTTTAATTACATTTGTAAAGGAAGCTACCCCTGCAACCACACCGGCTATGCCAACAGCAAGCATAGCTCCTTTTACCAGAGGATTAGCTTGTAAAACAGCGGTAAATGTTTTAGTTGCCGCCGAAGCAACCTTTGAAGCAACACTGTATCCCGTTAATGCTGCAGCCCCTATGCCCAAAGTAACGCTTACCCCTGTAATTGCCGCTGTTACTCCCGGATGTTCTGCTGTAAATTCTGAGAACCCGTCTACAACATCGGCAACCCCATTATACAAATCGGAAATAACAGGATTCAACTGAGAACCTATTGTAATACCGAGATTGCCGAAAGCATTCTGCATTCTTTTCTGCGCATGTTCCGTGGTATTGGTCATGGTCATATATGCTTTTTCGGTTGCTCCGGCTGAATCCTGCATTTTGCCAAGGGTACTGTTAAACTCTGCCGCTCCCGCATTGAAAAGGGCAAGAGCGCCTATTCCGGCTTCCTGACTTCCCCAAAGATTGTTAAATGCCGTTGTATCTCCGTTTACACTGTCTCCAATCACGGTCAGTACATCGCCAAGGGAATAACCGCTTTCCGTAAGCTGTGCAAAGGA
>CATKAZ010000054.1 GCA_949745795.1 uncultured Oscillospiraceae bacterium
TTTTAATATTTTTTTTAAAAAAGGAATTTTTTTTACTATATCCTTTAAATTCATTAGCTTCCCTTTCTCCTACTTTTTTGAAAAAAAGTAGGCAAAAAACTTTTAATTCGATTTTAGTGGACTGAAATTTTTTTACTAAATGCACGATGATTTACTTTACAAAAGGATAGAAGAAAAAATTTTGAAAAAAAGTAGGCAAAAAACTTTTAATTCGATTTTAGTGGACTGGAATGTTTTTACTAAATGCACGATGATTTACTTTACAAAAGGATAGAAGAAAAAATTTGAAAAAAGCTGGGCAAAAATTTTTATATCGTCTTTAGTTGATTGGTACAACTAAATAAATGCACGATGATTTACTTTATAAAAATATTATTTTAATAAAGCTTGCCGACAAGCCTAATCCCCACTGCCTCCAATGCTCTTTTACAGTTCTGATCGTCATTATATTTGTTAAAAGTTTTGCAAAGAACTCTTCTTTGTTCCTTGTAATTATCTTTATGTTCTATAATATCTTTGGCAAATTCAAGAAAATCATCACCGTTTTTTATAATATCTCCCGGCATGTAATCCATTGGATTGTCAAATACAAACCCTCTTTCATTGTCATATTCCGATATATCCGAAACGGCAAATCCTATAGGCTTGTCCAGAAGCATATAATCAAAATAAACTGAAGAGTAATCGGTTATAAGGCACTCGGAAAAACGTATAACACTATAAAAGTTAATTCCCAGATATTCAAGACGTTCATCGGTTATTACTTTAATACCTTTGTAATCTTTAAGATTATCTGTATTAAGCGATGAAAGATGGTGCGGTTTTATGAGTACTGTATGATTTTTGCTGATACACATTTCATTAAGCCTTTCAAGCTGAATCTTTGAGAGTATATCAAGTTCGCTGCCTTTATTTTCACGGTAAGTAGGAAGCCATAAAATAACATTGGTTTTTCTTCTTTCAAAACCTAAAAGACGGCCTATTATTTCACGGCGTTTGATAGGCGGATGATTATGCAGCATAGCGTCTGTTCTCGGCTGACCGCAAATAACTATTGAACTGTCATCACAATTAAATGATTTTTTTATTATATCACGAAAAAATTCCGATGTACATAAAATATGTGTAAAGTAATTATAATCAACCTTTTCATAGCCTTTAACCATATTTCCTACACGTTTCAAAGGCATACCGTGCCATAAATTAAATACTATCTGATCACGTGAAGGTTTTACCGGATATTTTCCGAAACAATAAAAACAATATTTACATCTGAAAAAACTGAAAATACCTTTTACATTGCTGACAAATTTAATATTCGGCATATTTAATCTATTAAGATACTCATAATTATCTAAGCTTACTATAATTTTATATTCATTATTATAGTTATTTTCTATAAGATATTCAAAAATTGCCCTGATATTATCTCTGTAGCCCAGATTTGAATAAATAAATATACTTTCCTCATCTTTTTTTATCAGACGGTTAATAATATTAAGAAAGCTCCATGCCTTTCTTGGTACTTTTTGTAACAACCCCATTCTTTTATCTCCTTATTATTTTTTCTTTTTATGTCTTAACATTTTTGAATAGAATATCATTCTAAGTCTGTTGGGTATCAGACCTATAAGAATATGACCGCAGCTGGATATAATAAAATCAGAAAATCCGCAGAATTTCATAGAATACATTAATTTTCTGAATTTTAAAGCCTTTGCAGTATATTTAAGACCGCCTCGTCTTGTGTACATTTCATTTCCGCTTCTCATATAAAGCAAAGGTTTTTGTATATTGTATCCGGTACAGCCGTTTTTGAGCATTCTAAGCCAAAGAAAATAATCTTCAAAATACGGACAATCTATGTAACCTCCGGCCATATAAACCTGATGCTTACGAAAACATACGCATGGATGATTAAAGGGATTACGCCGCTTTGAATAATCCTTTATCTGACTGTCAAATTCAGGTACGGTTTTTTCATTTATTATATTTTCAATTGAAACTGAAAATTCCAGTAATGCCGCACTGACTATATCTGCATTTTTTTTAATAAATGTCTCAAGCTGAAGCTCCATTCTTTCAGGTTTGGCTATATCGTCACTGTCCATTCTCGCAACAATGTCATTTTTGCAGTATTTAAGACCGTTGTTGAGTGCGTTTCCCAATCCCATTGGAATTTCATTATATATGACGTTTAATATCGTATATTGCTTTTTGAGAGAATCTATTTCCTTATATAATTGATTTGTCAGAAGTCCGTCACAGTAAAGAACAAAGTCTTCGGGAGGGACAGTCTGATTCATCATACTTTCAACGCTTGACCGCAGATTTTCTGGCTTTTCCTTTATATAAACAGACATTAATACAGAATATTTACTCATTGATCAATTTCTCCTGTTTTTTTATTTGAAAAAGTATTTTTACTCTTAATCAGAGGTTAAATAAGGGGTTTAGACCCTTTTTTTACTTGTTATAATATCTTTTTCCTAGGAATATTGACAGGTTTTGGAATTATATAGTATTATTTAAGCTTGGATAATCTGAAATAAATTTTATTTATTGACTTTTTCAAATAGTTAAGAATTAAAAATGCATATTACATAAAGTATACATCGTAATTGAGTTTATGTCAATATTTTCAAAAAAGGGGTTTATTTTTAATTGAAAAAGTAGTATAATAAAATGGATTGATTTTCATAAAAAAGAAAGGAGCTTCTTTTTTATTATGAAACCTTACTTAAAAAGAGCTTGGGCTGAAATTAGTCTGGGTACGCTTGAATCGAACATAAAAAAAATTAAAACCCTGCTAAGTGACAGTACGCAGATAATGGCGGTAATAAAGGCTGATGCATACGGTCATGGGGAGGACGATATTTTAAAAAAGCTTTGTGAATGCGGAATAAAATATTTTGCTGTTTCAAATTTGGACGAAGCTTTAAGCGTCAGAAAACATTGTCCGGAAGGCGAAATACTAATTCTGGGCTATACTCCTCCCGAATATGCAAGGGAACTGGAAAAAAATAATATCTTACAGGGAGTTGTATCTCTTGAATATGCGAAGGAGCTTGCTTCTAAGGCAGATAAAAAAGTAAGATGCCATATAAAAATAGATACGGGTATGGGAAGAATAGGTCTTAAATATTCCGAACCGGAGCAATGTGCAGATGAAGCCGAAAAAATAATTTCACTGGAAAAAATAAGCGCCGAGGGTTTATATACTCATTTTGCCGCAGCTGATTGTCCCGATGATAAAGAAAGCGTTGAATATACAAAAAATCAGGCGGATTTTATTTTAAACGTTTATGATATACTTTTCAGCAGAGGAATAAAACTTGAGCATCTGCACTTCTTAAACAGTGCCGGAACATGCTATCATAATAATCCCCGCAGCACTCTTGCAAGGGCGGGAATTATTATGTACGGACTTTATCCTAATTATCCCATCAATATGCCGATTGACGTCCAACCGGTAATGTCCCTTAAGGCGGTGGTTTCGCAGGTTAAAAAGCTCAATAAGGGTGACAGCGTAAGCTATGGCAGAACATACCGTGCCGATGGTGACGGTATTATTGCCGCTACCGTAACGGTAGGGTATGCTGACGGTTATTCAAGACTTTTGTCCGGTAAGGCTGACGTATTGGTAAGAGGAAAACGCTGTCCTATAATAGGCAGAGTTTGTATGGATCAGCTTGTACTTGACGTTTCCGGTGCGGGAGATGTAAAAGAAGGAGAGATAGTGACCCTTATAGGTAAAGACGGTGATGAGGAAATTACCGCTGATGAGCTTGCTTCACTTTACGGTACTATCGGATATGAGGTAGTATGCGGAATATCTAAAAGAGTGCCTAGAATATATGTAGATTAAATGCTTTGATAGAAAGTAAAAAATAAGACAGTTTTTAAGATATATTTGATATAATTTTTATCAAGCTTTTTATAAAAAGCTTGAGAGGAGGAAATAAACTTTGACTGAATTAGAAAAACAAATAAACAGACGGCGTACATTCGCCATCATTTCTCACCCGGACGCAGGTAAAACTACTCTTACCGAAAAGCTTCTTTTGTACGGAGGCGCAATTAATCAGGCAGGTGCGGTAAAGGGTAAAAAATCCGACCGTCATGCTGTATCAGACTGGATGGAAATTGAAAAACAAAGAGGTATTTCCGTTACATCGTCGGTTTTGCAGTTTAAGTACAAGGATTTCTGTATTAATATTCTCGATACTCCGGGACATCAGGACTTTTCTGAAGATACTTACCGTACTCTTATGGCTGCGGATTCTGCCGTAATGGTAATCGACGCTTCAAAGGGTGTTGAAAATCAGACCAGAAAGCTGTTTAAAGTATGTGTAATGAGAAATATTCCTATTTTTACCTTTATTAATAAAATGGATCGTGAGTCCCGTAATCCTTTTGACTTGCTTGAACAGATCGAGGAAGAACTGGGTATAAAAACCTATCCTGTTAATTGGCCTATCGGTTCGGGAAAGGAATTTAAAGGTGTATACGACCGTGCTTCCGGACATATTATAAGCTATTCCGCTAACGGTAACAGTAAACAGGCGGATGCTGTTGAGGTCGATTTAAACGACAGCTCTTTTGATGCTCTTATAGGCGCCGAACATCGTGAAACTCTCATTGAAGATATTGAACTGCTGGACGGTGCAAGTGAAGAATTTGATATGGAACAGGTAAGAAAGGGTAAGCTTTCTCCGGTATTTTTCGGTTCTGCTCTTACTAATTTCGGCGTTGAACCGTTCCTTGAAAGTTTTCTTGAAATGACTACTTCCCCTTTGCCAAGACCGTGCATTGAAGGAGAATGCAGTCCGTTTGATGAGGATTTCTCCGCATTTGTATTTAAAATTCAGGCAAATATGAATAAAGCACACAGGGACAGAGTAACTTTTATGAGAATATGTTCGGGTAAATTTGAAAGAGATATGGAAGTTATGCATGTTCAGGGCAATAAAAAAATGCGTCTTTCTCAGCCTCAGCAGATGATGGCTCAGGAAAGAGAAATTATTGACTGTGCTTATGCAGGAGATATTATCGGCGTTTTCGATCCGGGTATTTTTTCAATCGGCGATACTGTTTGTGCTCCTAAGAAAAAGGTCACATTTGAAGGTATTCCTACATTTGCTCCGGAACACTTTGCAAGAGTACGTCAAAAGGATACCCTTAAAAGAAAGCAATTCGTTAAGGGAACTGAACAAATAGCCCAAGAGGGCGCTATACAGATCTTTAAAGAACCTTTTACAGGTATGGAAGAGGTTATTGTGGGTGTTGTAGGTATTTTGCAGTTTGAAGTTTTTGAATATCGTATGAAAAATGAGTACAATGTTGAAATTATCAGAGAGCCTTTGCCGTACTCATATATAAGATGGATAGACAAAACTCCCGTAGAGCCTAAAGATCTTGTTATAAGTTCCGATACCAAAGTCGTTCAGGATTTTAAAGATAATTTTCTGCTGTTATTTTCCAGTGAGTGGAATATCAACTGGGCGTTGGATAAAAATGAAGGTCTGGAGCTTTCAGATTTTAACAAATAACCTTACTTTTTTGAAAAAAAGTAAGCAAAAAACTTTTAATTCGCTGTTAGTGTGATAGTATAATTTTAATAAGGCTCGACAGGTAAGTTTGCAGAAGATTGAAGGAAATAAAACAATAAGGACGCCCTGCAAAAGAGGGCGTCTACTATATTATAAAACGGTAATTTGTTATAATCAACAAAATAAAATAAAA
>CATKAZ010000055.1 GCA_949745795.1 uncultured Oscillospiraceae bacterium
GGAAAACTGGTATTACACCACCCTTGCCGACTGTGAGGGCTTATGGACAGACGGAATAATATTATTCTACGGACAGCACTGGAATGTAAACGAGGCGGCAGGAGAAAAAGCAATATAGCCTACCCGTAGACCTCTCTGATAACAGGCAAAAATGATGAAATCAAATATAATTCATTTCAGGTTAAATCACACTTACAGTTCATTTTCATTTATCGCACAGTGCTTGTCCTTATCAGAATATTGACATTTCCTATTATTCTTGCTATAATAAACTCATATACAAATCGTAAATTGAAGATAAGAAAGGAGTATAAAAATGATTGTTTTAATAACTGGTGCATCACACACTGGAAAGACTGTTCTTGCCCAAAAACTACTTGAACAATATAAATACCCATATCTTTCAATAGACCATCTAAAAATGGGTTTAATCCGTAGTGGATATACCACACTTACGCCAGAAGATGATAATGAACTTACAGACTATATATGGCCCATTATTCGTGAAATGATTAAAACCGTCATAGAAAACGGACAAAATCTTATTGTTGAGGGTTGCTATATTCCTTTCGATTGGCAAAATGATTTTGAAAAGGAATATCTTGATAATATCAGATATTACTGCCTTGTGATGAGCAAAAACTATATCAAAAATCATTTTGATAATATAAAAAAATATGCAAGTGTTGTAGAAAATCGTATAGATGATGATTGGTGTACAATGGAGAGTGTGTTAAATGACAATGCACAATTCTTAGAACTTGCTCAAAAAAGCAGCATAAACTATGTACTTATTGATGATGTATATAAAATAGAAATTGATTTATTAGATAGGCATGATTGTATGATAGATAGGGCTGAATATAATGATTTGCAGGAAATACTAAAACTACAATATCTTTCATATCAAAGTGAAGCGGCATTATTTGGAAGCAAGGATATTCCACCACTGAAACAAACATTCAGTGAGGTTATTGATGAATTCAATAATGGAATTATCCTAAAAATGGTCGTTGATAATAAAATCATAGGTTCAGTCCGTGCAAAAGAACAAAACGGTACTGTCTACATAGGCAAACTTATGGTACATCCCGATTATAGATGCAAGGGATACGGTTCAAGACTTCTTGCAGAAATTGAAAGTTATTTTCCAAATAAGCGATATGAGCTTTTTACAAGTACAAGAAGCAAGGATAATATTCGATTATATCAAAAAATGGGATATACAATATTTGATTGCAAAGTGGTGAATGATGAATTGCAATTTGTGTATATGGAAAAATGAAAATTGTAGTTTATTAGGCAAGATATATCCCATGAAGAAAATTCTTTTATGGGGTATATTTTTTTATAACTCCCACATCTGATAAAACATATTTTCATCTCACTCACAGCCTTATCTGAGAATATATAAAAACGCCGAAATCAAAATATAATTCAATTCAGGTTAAATCGCACTTACACATCATTTTCATCAACTTCATAATGCTTGTCCTTATCAGAACCGTACTGTACAACCCATGAATTATCCCCTGTAACTTTCTTGATATATTCAAGAAAAGAATATATCTCTGCATAACTTCCCCCGAACATTTTACCATCAATATAGCTTACAGAATTCATAACAAAGTGAGCATGATATACAGAAGCACAGCCGCTGTATTTTTTGGAACACGTCTTTTTATGTATACACCATACCACCTGATACTTGTCCGAAAAATATGATGCAATACTTCGGCTCATATATTCGGCTCTTTCAATATTATCACCCATGGTGGACTTTGCATCATACACCACTATAAAATGAAACACTGGATTACCGCTTGTCTTATAAAAATACTTCTTCACCAATAAAAACTGTTCATAGGCACTATCAATATCGGTATTCAGACTATATCTCCTGTAATAATCTGTATGTCCATAAAGCACATAATTCAAAGCATTATACATATATTGCAGACCATCATTTGTATTTCTGATTATTTTAAGTATTCCCATACTTCAGCACCTCCCTCTATAAAAAGTCCAATTGTATTTTCAAGTTTATTGTACTTTTCCTGCGGTGAAACAGATTTAAACAAGCCCTCAAAATCATTTGCTTTCTGTCTTAGTTCTTCTCTACGAATATAATCTTTGCTGTCAAGATTGTCTGCAATTTCAAGCACCATATTCACCATTTCCTGCACCTTAACCGCCATATACGGTGTTATACCATGATTGTTATGTAAAGTACAGTCAAGCATATATTCACTGAAATTCATGCCTTTCTTTTCGGCTTGTTCTCGTATCTGTTGTTCCTGTAACGGTGACATCTTAATGGATTTCTTTTCATTTTCATTTCTCATAATGTACCTCCATATGATAATTATTATATTCACCTGTATACATATATCACTATAGTTATCTATACTATATATATTATTTATATCTATTATATAGTATATATACTTATATAAATATTTCTATTTATATCATTGTACTATACTTTATATATTTAACATTATCTGCAAGACAGAGGTAATCGTAATACCACTGTCTTTACTCTTTTATTTTGACTATCGTAACCGTATACAGGTATCAGGGTATTACATATTGGTAATACCTTTTATCTTTATGTTATATTGTGCTGTAAAAAAGTAATACCATTTTTCCTCAGTTATATATTATTGAAGTGCTACAGTAAGCTCTGCTGTTGATTACAGTAGGGTCATAGGAGCGTAACAAATATCAAGAGGTGAAACAATGTTCAACAATCAGCGTTACTTAACCAAAGGAGTTCAGTCGGAAATACCGATTGAACTCCAAATTTTTATGTGGGAATGTGTGTACAGAATGCCCGAACCGAAAGATTATTTTCAGGTATTCAAAATGGAAAGTCTGAACGGCATTCAGAAAATTACTCACTTTTCAGAACAACCTGCATATCACATGGAATATCTTATCCCGACAGAATATCCCATAACAACTAAGGTTTACATCATAGATAGTGACAAATACTCAACCATGCTTCTTGCAAGCGAATATTAACACAAAGCCCTCTCGGTTTTATTCCGAGAGGGCAATTTTTGTATTTAGAAAACCCCCGGCTAGGCCGGGGGTTCAGAAAAGCTTAAAGCTATCAGTCTTGAAAAAATAACTCCTTTTGATTATAATAAATTTGCGGCTACCAACTGCAAAACAATAATCAAAAGGAGGTCATTAGAAAGTGAATGACATACATAGTTTATCACATTCTAAGTGGAATTGCAAGTACCATATAGTATTTGCACCGAAATACCGCAGAAAGGTATTTTACGGAACGAAGAGACTGGAAATCGGACAGATACTGAGGCAGCTTTGCAACTGGTATGGAGTAACATTACTGGAAGCAGAAGCATGTCCGGATCATATCCATATGCTGGTAGAGATACCGCCTAAGCACGCAGTATCCTCATTTATGGGCTACTTGAAGGGCAAGAGCAGTATTATGATTTACAATAAGTGGGGCAACATGAAGTATAAATACCGGAATCGTTCGTTTTGGTGCAGAGGTTACTACGTTGATACGGTTGGAAAGAACACAAAGGCAATAACTGAGTACATTCAGCGCCAGCTTGAGGAAGATAGAATGGCAGGACAATTAACTTTGAACGATTCAGACCCGTTTAACGGGTAAGCTGTAACAATTACGCAGAAGAACGTAGCCGCATGAGTCCGTGTTAGTACGCCTTTCAAGGCGTGGCTTGTATTCTGAGCCCCTATGGGGCGTTTACTGAAATACCCCCGGCTTTGCCGGGGGATATTTATTGCATATATATTTGAAAAAATTATCTCTTTGAAAACTGAGGAGCACGACGGGCAGCCTTGAGACCATATTTTTTTCTTTCTTTCATTCTAGGATCACGAGTTAAGAATCCAGCCTTCTTCAAAGTTGGACGAAGTTCAGGATTATAAACCAGTAATGCTCTTGAAAGACCATGTCTTATAGCACCTGCTTGACCAGTAACGCCGCCGCCTGTAACAGTACAAACAATATCAAATTTATCTGTAGTTTCAGTTAAATTCAGAGGCTGACGAACAATAAGCTTTAATGTGTCAAGACCAAAATATTCATCAATACTTCTTCCGTTAATTGTAATGTTACCAGAACCCGGATATACTCTTACTCTTGCAACAGAATGTTTTCTTCTTCCTGTACCATAGTAATATTTAATCTTTGATTCGTACATTTAAACCGCCTCCTTATTATAATTCATAAGCAACGGGCTTCTGAGCCTCATGCTTATGTGCTGAATTTCTGTACGTTCTTAAACGCTTAAGTTGATTTCTGCCTTGAGAATTATTTGGAAGCATACCATTTACTGCAATCATCATTGCCTTTTCCGGCTTTGTTTCCATAAGTTCTTTATAGCTTACGGATTTTATTCCGCCTATCCAGCCAGTGTGCCAGTAAAACTTTTTATTTTCGAGTTTTTTACCGGTTAATACTGCTTTTTCACAATTAATAATAATTACGTGATCTCCACAGTCTACATGAGGTGCATAAGTCGGTTTATGTTTACCTCTGAGAATATGAGCAGCCTGAGCGGCAACACGTCCAAGCGGCTTGTCTGTTGCATCTAAAACATACCATTTACGGCTGACTTCAGCTGGTTTTGGCATATAAGTTGACATATTATAAATCCTCCATTGTCATATTTTTAGTCAAGCTTGAACTGGATTGGGTTATTCCAATTCGCTGAGCATTCGCAAGTCCAAATAAAAAGGTAATGCCCAGATATCTGATTCTTGACGTAACGTTAAGTATTATATCAAATGAAAAAAAAAAAGTCAACAGTCAAATTGCTGAAATTTTAATTTATATCCTTTTCACGCTTAATTTCTCTCTGTTTTTCTCTATTTCTCTCGTTTTCTTGATTTTCATTTCATTTTTAAATTATTAATTCTTTCGACAAAAACTATTTAGATAATAGTTATATTTTTTTTAACAAAATCTTATGATTTTTAAAAAATAATACAAGATTTATAAATTACTATTTACATATTCATAAATTTAGTGTAAAATAAATGATAAAGAGATAGTCTTTACAATTCATAATTAAATATCGGGCAATGACGCTCATGTAGACGGTAACAAATATGTTATCGTCTGCATGAGTTTTGTATTTTTTACCATAAAATAAAAATATAATATTTATAATACTGATAATTATGAAAAATTCATTTGTATAAAGGAGCAGTGGCTATGGATAATTACAGAACTCAGGAGCCTTACGCAAAGAACGGTCTTTATGATCCACGATTTGAACATGAAAACTGCGGCATTGGTGCTGTCGTGAATATGAATGGAAAAGCAGATCACAAAGTTGTTGATAATGCATTACGCATCGTAGAAACGTTAGAGCACCGTGCAGGTAAAGATGCAGAAGGAAAAACCGGTGACGGTGTAGGAATATTACTTCAGATTTCACATACATATTTTTCAAATGCTGCGGCTAAAGACAATATCTTAATTGGCGGAAAACGAGAATATGGTATAGGTATGTTTTTTTTACCTCAATCTGAAAAAAAATGTAAAAAAGCAATGGATACTTTTGAAAAAGTTTTGAAAGAAGAACAACTTGAATTTCTTGGATGGCGTAAAGTACCTGTTAATCCTTCGGTTCTTGGATCAAAGGCTCTTGAAAGTATGCCTAACATTATGCAGGCATTTATTAAAAAACCTGATGACTGTGAAAAAGGAATTGCTTTTGACCGTAAGCTTTACATTGCCAGAATGGTTTTTGAAAAACGTGAAAAAGAAACATATGTTGTTTCATGTTCTAGCCGTACTATTGTATATAAAGGAATGTTTTTGGTAAATCAGCTTAGAATGTTCTATGAGGATTTAAACAGTCCCGATTACCATTCTTCTATCGGTATTGTTCATTCACGTTTCAGTACAAATACAAATCCAAGTTGGCAGCGTTCTCATCCTAATCGTATGATGGTTCACAACGGCGAAATCAATACAATAACAGGCAATGTTGACAAAATGCTCAGCCGTGAATCAATTCTAAAAAGCGAATATTTAAATGATAGATTTAAAGATATCGTCCCGATTTTAGACGTAACCGGTTCCGATTCTGCTCGTCTTGACAATACTCTTGAATTTATGAATATGGCAGGTGTAGATTTACCGTTAGCTGTCATGACTCTTATTCCTGAACCATGGCAGCATACAGAAATAATGAGCCGTGAAAAGCGTGCTTTTTATCAGTATTATGCGACAATGATGGAACCATGGGACGGTCCGGCATCAATTATTTTCTCGGATGGCGATCTCTTGGGTGCAGTTCTTGACCGTAATGGTCTGCGTCCTTCACGTTATTATATTACCAATGATAAAAACGGAGATAAATACCTTATTCTTTCTTCAGAGGTAGGTGCTCTTGATATTCCTGTTGAAACTATTATAAAAAAAGAACGTCTGCATCCGGGAAAAATGCTTCTCGTTGATACTGTTAAAGGCGAGCTTGTTGAAGATGAAAAAATTAAGGATTTTTACAGTAAAAGACAGCCTTACGGCGAATGGCTTGACCATAATTTGCATCCATTAAATGAACTTAAAGTACCGAATAAACGTCCTTATAGAAATACTGGGGAACAGCTTGAACGCTTACAGCATGCGTTCGGTTATACATATGAAAGTATTCATAGTGTTATGCTGCCAATGGCTTTAAACGGTTCTGAACCAACTGCGGCAATGGGTATTGATACTCCTATTCCTGCGCTTTCTAAGAAAACCCCTCCCCTTTTCGATTATTTTAAGCAGCTTTTTGCACAAGTAACAAATCCTCCCATCGATTGTATACGTGAATCTGTTATTACCGATACTACAGTTTATCTTGGTGCTTCCGGTAATATTCTTCAGGAAGAAGAGGACAACTGCTGTGTACTCAAGGTTAAAAATCCTGTACTGACAAATCTTGATTTGCTGAAAATAAGAAGCGCCAAAATAAACGGTCTGAAAACTGCGGATATTTCTATGCTCTATACGAAGGATACTTCACTTAATGATGCTATTAAAAATCTATATGTTCAGGCTGATAAAGCTCACGAAAACGGTGCGGCTATTCTTATTCTGACAGACTGGGGCGTTGATCAGGATCATGTTGCGATCCCTTCCCTCTTGGCTGTTGCTGCACTTGAAACATATTTAGTAAAAACAAGAAAAAATACAGCTGTTTCCATCATTGTTGAAACAGGTGAACCTACCGAGGTTCATCACTTTGCTACTCTACTTGGCTTCGGCGCCAGTGCTGTTAATCCTTATCTTGCATTAGATACATTATATGATATGGTTTCAAACGGCTCTATTGATAAGGAATATACAGAAGCTTCAAATGCCTATGTTAAAGCAATTATCAGCGGTATTGTTAAAATTGCATCTAAAATGGGTATATCGACAATTCAGTCATATCAAGGTTCTAAGATGTTTGAAGCGCTTGGTATAAGCAAAAGTGTACGTGATGAATACTTCCCGGATACTGTAAGCCGTATCGGAGGAATTGATTTAAACGACATCAGCAAACGTGTCATTTCACTTCATGATGCTGCTTTTGATCCATGTAATCTTACAGTTAATGAATCGATTGAAAGCGTGGGAAATCATAAATCCAGAAGCGGTCAGGAAGAGCATATGTATAATCCTCAGACGATTCATCTTTTACAGCAGGCAACTTGGAGAGATGATTATGATCTTTATAAGAAGTATTCGGCATGTCTTAATGCTGAGGACAAAAATCTCACACTCCGCAGTACTCTTGATTTTAAATTTGCTGATGACGGCGGAATCCCGATTGAAGAAGTAGAAAGCGTTGAAAGCATAATGCATCGCTTTAAAACAGGCGCAATGTCATACGGTTCAATTTCTAAAGAAGCTCATGAATGTATGGCAGTCGCTATGAATCGTATCGGAGGAAAATCCAACAGCGGCGAAGGCGGCGAAGACCTTGAACGTATTATAACAAGCGGAGGAGCAGTTGACAAATGCTCTGCAATTAAGCAGGTAGCATCCGGACGTTTCGGTGTTACTTCAAAATATCTCACATCTGCCAAAGACATCCAAATTAAAATGGCTCAGGGTGCAAAGCCCGGTGAAGGCGGACACCTTCCTGCTAAAAAAGTATATCCTTGGATTGCTAAGACA
>CATKAZ010000056.1 GCA_949745795.1 uncultured Oscillospiraceae bacterium
AATAAAAATTTTACTTTATTCGCTTTTTGAAAAAAGCTTAGCAAAAACTTTTATGCCGGATTTTGTTAACTTGATTTTCTTCTTAAAGACTCGCATATCAGCTTTTACGAAAATCTTATTTTCTTCGCTTTTTTCAAAAGCGGAGATTACTTTTTTTGAAAAAAGGCTTGACAATACAGAAAAGACCATGTATAATAATTTAGTGAAATGCATTTTATAGGTAAAATGTATCTAAATGGAAAATAACGCATGAAAGCGTTTAATTAGACGTTTTTGAGAAGGAGGAAAATCACTATGAAAAGAACATATCAGCCTAAGAAAATTCACAGAAAAAGGGAACACGGTTTCCGCAAGAGAATGTCAACTTCAAACGGAAGAAAGGTTCTTGCCCGCAGAAGAGCTAAGGGCAGAGCAAGACTTACTCACTAATTAAAGACGGACCACATTTTTTTGTGGTCTTTTATTTTAGGATATACCGTATAAAAATATAATATAGAATAATTTGCAGGGTAAAATATTGATAATATAATTTTATCTTATTTAAAAACAGTATAAATAAAATTACTGCGTTTTTATTGCAATTTAAAAAAAATTAGTGTATAATGATTTTATATAAAGGTAAAGGAAAATTATGCCTGCGGACATAAAAAAGATATATTTATGCTTTATACTAAAACAATAAATCAGAATAAAAGTTTTCTCTATCTTTACAAAAAGGGAAAATGCATAGTGTCCAAAAACGTTGTTATTTATGTAAGACGCAATAATAAACCTTACAACATGCTCGGAATTACCGCCGGTAAAAAAGTCGGGAATGCCGTTGCAAGAAATCGTGCAAAGCGTATTATCAGACAGGCTTACAGGGAAAATGAACTGATTATGCCTATTGGTATTGATATGGTAATTGTTGCTAGATCTTCGCTATGCAAAGTTAAAAGTAACGTTTTAAGCGGATATCTGAAAAAAAAAGGAATAAATGAAATCAAAGCGGCGGCTTTCGGGGAAGATTTATGAAATATATTTTTATGGGATTTATTAAAATCTACAAGAAAATTATTTCGCCTCTTTTCCCGCCTTGCTGCAAATATCACCCTACTTGCTCGTCCTATGCCCTTGAAGCTCTGAAAAAACACGGTATTATTAAGGGCGGATGGCTTGCGGTATGGAGGATACTTCGCTGCAATCCATGGAGCGATGGTGGAATAGATTATGTTCCGGATAAATTTGATATTCTGGGACGTCATCGCTAGATTATTAAAGATAGGAGAAATGCTGATTTGGGACCGATAGGTGAACTGCTCGGTAAACCGCTGGGCTGGATAATGTACTGGATTTACGAGGTTGTTAATAATTACGGACTTTCTATTATTATTTTTACCTTGCTTACTAAAATAATTCTGCTTCCTGTTTCTTATAAACAACAGCTGGGAACAGTAAGAATGCAGGCGCTGAATCCTAAGCTTAATAAACTCAGAAAACAATATGCAAACAATCAGCAAAAGCTTGCCGAAGAACAGCAAAAGCTTTATGCGGAAGAGGGCGTTAACCCTATGGGAAGCTGTTTGCCTCTGATTGTTTCTATGATCATACTTTACGGTATTTTGGACGTTGTTTATCGTCCTCTTTCACATATTTTGAGAATATCCTCCGATGTACTTGACAAAGCTAAGGATATTATTACTGCAAATGATTTGGCGGACAAGTATTTTAAATCACGTCCGGAGCTTACCATTTTAAAACAGGTTAAAGATAATCCTAATTTATTTTCCGATCTGGGCAGCGACTTTGTAGAGAAAGTTTCACATTTTAAAAATACCTTTTTAGGCGTAGATCTGGGCGTTATTCCTACAATTCACCCCGATACATGGAGCAAGGCAGCTGTCGCTCTTGTTATGATACCCATAATTTCGGGTCTTGTTCAGCTGCTGTTTACCATTTATTCACAGTATAAGTCAAGGCAGATGAATCCCGATATGCCTAATATGGGCGCTATGAAAATTATTATGTTCGTTATGCCGGTATTCTCGGTATGGCTCGCATTTTCAGTGCCTGCCGGCGTTGGTTTCTATTGGATATGGTCTTCTGTATTTTCATTTTTACAGTCGTTCCTGCTTTATGCTTATTTTAATCCTAAGCGTGTGGAAGCTATTAACATTAAGCTGAAAGAAAAAAATAAAAATAAAAAACCCGGTTTTATGCAGAGAATGATGAATCAGCAGGCTGAAATGATGAAACAGCAGGAACAGGCTGTTAAAGGCGGAAGAGCCGATTATAATGCCGATACTCAGGGAATGTCTAAATCCGAGAGAAATAAATATAACAGAGAGCTTATAAATGAAGCAAGAAAACGTATGGCAGAAAAATACGGCGATGAATATTCCGAAGATGAAGAAAAAGAATAATCGTTTACTCTGATTTACAGGCAATGAAAGGAGAGAAAAAATAATGGCAGACGAAATAGTAGAAATGGTCCCAATGGATAAATGCGGTGTTTATACGGGAAAGTCAATAGACGAGGCAAAGAAAAAAGCAGCAGATGACTTTCAAATACCGCTGAAAGATATAAAATTTAAAATTATAGAAGATGTTAAAAAAAGTTTTTTCGGTAAAGTAAAAACTGAGGCTAAAGTTTGGGCAGGCTACAATGAACCGGATGATCTGGGTCCTGATTATATGGACGTTAAGAAAAAAGAACTGGTTGAAAAAACTAAAATGGACGCTTGCAGAAATTATCTTGAAAAAATTCTTGATAAAATGGGCGTAGAACATGAAATTTCTATTACAACTGTTGAAACGGGAATCTTTGCTGATATTGACAGCAAGGGTTCGGGTGCAGTAATCGGAAGAAGAGGGGAAACCCTTGACGCTTTACAGTATCTTTCATCTTTGGTGGCTAATAAAATTGAAGGTGACTATATAAGAATTTCTTTGGATAGCTGCGGATACCGTGAAAAAAGAGAAGAAACCCTTAGAAATCTGGCAGAAAGAATAAGTGAAAAGGTTTTGAAAAACGGCAGATCAACTATTCTTGAGCCTATGAATCCTTATGAAAGAAGAATTATTCATTCGGTTGTTTCAAAAATTGAAGGTGTAAATTCTAAATCAATAGGTGAAGAACCTTTTAGAAAAATTGTAATTTCATCAGATAATCCTAAGAAATATAACAATAAACGTAAAAAAAATAATACTGATTATAAAAAATCCGATGAACCGATTTCTTTGGATTACAAGACAAGTTTTGAAAAGGATTACAAAAAACCAAAGCCTGAAGATGATATCAATGCGGGGCTTTACGGAAAGATTGAGCTTTAATAAAGCCAAATTAATTTCATGGGCGGCCTTTGTGCCGCCTGTTTTATTTTTTGAGAGGTGTTTATTTATGTCTACTATTGCCGCTGTTGCTACTCCGGATGCTATTGGGGGAATATCTGTTATACGAATTTCCGGTGAGAAATCTTTTGAAATAGCTGACAAAATATTTAAAAATTACTCCGGAAAAGCTCCTTCACAAATGGACGGTTATACCTGTGCTTACGGACAAATTATTCAGGAAAATAATGAAAAAATAGATGATGCTGTATTGACAGTATTTAAAAGTCCTAAAAGTTATACGGGAGAAAATGTTGTCGAAGTATCATGTCATGGAGGACGTTATATTACTAAAAAAATATTAAGGCTTATATATAAATATGGAGCTGAACCGGCGCAGGGCGGTGAATTTACAAAAAGAGCTTTTTTAAACGGTAAAATGTCATTGACACAGGCAGAGGCAGTAATGGATATAATAAGCTCCGGCGGAGAAAGTCAGCTTAGATATGCAAACGCTTTGAAAGACGGTGCGGTATTCAGAAGAATAAATAAAATAAAAGAAGGACTTATTAATATTCTCGCTGATTTGGCAGCATGGGCTGACTTTCCCGAAGAAGATGTTCCGGAGGTAAAACCGGAGGTTTTATCAGTTCAAATAGATAGAGTGGTAAAAGATTTAACAAAAACTTTAAATACCTATGATCATGGAAGAATTGTCAGAGAAGGTATTAATACTGTAATATGTGGTAAGCCAAATGTTGGTAAGTCAACTCTTATGAATTGTTTAAGCGGCTATCAGAGAAGTATTGTTACAGATATTGCAGGTACTACCCGTGATATAATTGAGGAAAGCGTAAGAATAGGGGAGCTTGTTCTGCGTCTTTCGGATACTGCGGGAATTAGGGAAACAGACGATATTATTGAAAGTATGGGCGTTGATATTGCTTATAAAAAAATTGATGAGGCTGATTTGATACTTGCAGTATTTGACAGTACGTCGGAACTTGAACCTAAAGATATTGAGCTTACTGAAAAGCTTAAAAATAAAAATTGCATTGCAGTGATAAATAAAATTGACGGGGAAACAAAAATTGATAAAGATTTTATTTATTCAAATTTTAAAAATACTATTGAAATTTCCGCAAAAAACGATGAGGGAATAGAAAGTCTTCAAAATATTCTTGAAGATATGTTTTTATATGACAAATCAGAAGCAAGCGACGGTATTATAGCCAACGAAAGACAGAAAAATTGTATTGAAAAGGCTCTTTCAAATGCAATTGAAGCAAAAAATATACTGCAAAACGGTGAAATGCTGGACGCTGTAACGGTAATGCTGGACAGTGCGGCAGACAATTTAATGGAATTGACAGGGGAAAAGTCCTCGGAAAAGGTAATAGACGACGTATTTTCCAGATTTTGTGTAGGAAAATAAGATTAATAAAAGAAAAATGTTCCACGTGGAACATTTAAATATGGTGATAATATGAGTTATTTTATGGGAGAATTTGATGTCGCCGTAGTGGGCGGAGGTCATGCAGGAGTTGAAGCAGCCCTTGCGTCTGCAAGACTTGGCTGTAAAACAGTCTTATTTACGATTTCACTTGATCAGATCGCTAATATGCCCTGCAATCCGTCAATCGGCGGTACTGCTAAGGGACATTTAGTGCGTGAAATTGACGCTTTGGGCGGTGAAATGGGTAGGGCGGCAGATAAGTGCTTTATTCAAAGCCGTATGCTTAATAAGGGAAAAGGACCTGCGGTTCATAGTCTGAGAGTTCAGGCGGACAGAATGAGATATCATGAATATATGAAAAAAGTTTGTGAGGCTCAGGAAAATCTGTGTGTAAAACAGGGTGAAGTTGCTGAAATAATGACAGAAAATAAAAGTGTATGCGGTATAAGGACAAAGTTAGGCGCTGAATATAAGGTAAAAGCAGTAATTATTGCTACTGGTACATACCTTAAAGGAAAGATACACATTGGGGAGGAGTCCTATGAAAGCGGTCCGGACGCCGCTTTGCCTTCCACTCTTTTGTCTGAAAGTCTTAGAAAAAACGGTATTGAAATAAGAAGATTCAAGACCGGAACCCCTTGCAGAGTTCATAAACGCAGTATTGATTTTGAAAAAATGGAAAAACAGGACGGTGACGAGCATATTGTTCCGTTTTCCTTTGTGTCTGATCAATCGCAAATGAAAAATATTGTATCTTGTTATGTGACATATACTAATGCGCAGACCCACAGGGTTATTCTTGATAATCTTCACAGGTCACCTTTATATTCAGGAAGAATTGAAGGGGTTGGACCTAGATATTGTCCGTCAATTGAGGACAAAATTGTAAGATTTGCCGATAAGGAAAGACATCAGCTTTTTGTTGAGCCGATGGGATTGGATACAGATGAATATTATTTGCAGGGTATGTCGTCTTCTTTGCCTGAGGACGTGCAATTAGCGTTTCTGCGGACAATAAAGGGACTGGAAAATGTAGAAATAATGCGTCCTGCATATGCTATAGAATATGATTGCTGCGATCCCGTACAAATGAAATCAACTCTTGAATTTAAAAATCTGGAGGGACTTTACGGGGCAGGACAGTTTAACGGCAGTTCCGGATATGAAGAAGCTGCGGCACAGGGAATGGTGGCAGGTGTAAATGCGGCGCTGAAAATACTCGGAAGAGAACCTATGATTCTTGACAGAGCAAGCTCTTATATCGGTACTCTTGTGGATGATCTTGTGACTAAAGGCTGTGCCGATCCATACAGAATGATGACTTCACGAAGTGAATACCGTCTTGTGCTGCGTCAGGACAATGCCGATCAACGGCTTAGTCCAATAGGTTATAAAAAAGGTCTTATTTCCAGAGAGCGTTATGACAGACTTCAAAAAAAGATTTACGATACCGAAAATGAAATAAAACGTGTGAGAAAGCTTAATATTGCGCCGTCTGAAAAGCTTAATAAATTTCTTGAAAGTAGGGGAACTGCACCGCTGAATACAGGCTGTAAGCTTGCAGATCTTTTAAGACGTCCGCAGCTGGGGTATGATATGCTGGCTGAATTTGACAAAGAAAGACCAAAACTTGATTTTGAAGTACGGGAACAGGTGGAATTGCAAATAAAATATGAGGGATATATTGCAAAGCAAATGGAGCAAATTGAAATAATGAGAAAAATGGAGTCAAAAAAATTGCCGTCAGACCTTGATTACAGCAGTATTCGGGGATTAAGACTTGAAGCTATTGAAAAATTGAACAAACAAAAGCCGGAAAATATCGGTCAGGCATCGAGAATTTCCGGAGTTTCGCCGGCAGACGCTTCAGTTCTGGCAGTATGGCTTGAACAGCAGGGGAGGTCAAATGGTAAGTTTTAAACAATGTGAAGAACTGTTTGTTGAAAACGGTCTGGATTATTCTGAAAAACTGCACGAAAAGCTGTGTATTTATTATGAATTTTTAATAGAATATAATAAAAAGATTAACTTAACAGCTATTACCGAATGTGAGGAAGTGTGGATAAAGCATTTTCTGGACAGTATTCTTCTTACAAAGTATGCAAAAATACCTGAAAATGCATCGGTTATAGACGTAGGAACCGGGGCGGGATTTCCGTCGGTTCCTCTTAAGCTTTACAGAGGAGATATTAATATTACTCTTCTTGACAGTTTAAAGAAGCGCATAAAATTCCTGGAAGAACTTTGTGAAAGGCTTGGTATAAAGGCTGTTACAGTACATTCAAGAGCAGAGGAAGCCGCTAAAAATGTACTCTACAGAGAAAAATTTGACGTTGCTACGGCAAGAGCAGTTGCGGCTATGCCTGTGCTTTGCGAGTATTGTATGGGATTTGTAAAAAAAGGCGGAATTTTTGCCGCTCTTAAAGGACCGGGAGAAAGTATAAAAAATGCCGGAAATGCAATAAAAACAATGGGCGGCAAGGTTTCAGGCGAAATAGAATACAAGCTTAATAGTTTTGAACAGCGTAAGCTTTTTATTGTTGAAAAAATATCGCAGACTTCATTAAAATATCCTAGAAACAGCAGTCAGATAAAGAACAAGCCTCTATAAAATGAAAAAATAATGACGTATTTTCCCCTTTTATTTATATTAAAAGGGGAATTTTTGTGTGGAAATAATTTCCCTTATAAGGTAAAATTAAAGTATCAAAAGGAAAGGAAGTTAAATATGGCAGCATTTTTAAATTTTACAAAGGAGAAAGAAAAAGAAAAAGAAGAAAATCGTGTAGTACAAATACCTATATCGGAAATTGTTCCAAATCCACATCAGCCCAGAACAGAATTTGATTATAACGATATCAGTTCACTGGCAGAAAGTATTTGTCAAAACGGTATTTTACAGCCGCTTTCAGTAAGAAAAATCGAAAGAGGTTACGAACTTATTGCAGGTGAAAGAAGACTTCGTGCGGCAAAGCTGGTACAGCTGAGGTATGTTCCGTGCATTATATTGGATATTTCCGCACGGACAAGCGCTGTTTTGGCTTTAGTAGAAAATATTCAGCGTCAGGATCTGTCTTTTTTTGATGAGGCAAACGCAATAGAAAAGCTTATAAGTTATTACGGTATGACTCAGGAGGACGCTGCACTTAAGCTTGGTAAAGCACAGTCTACTATTGCCAATAAACTTAGAATTTTAAAACTAAGTGATGAAGAAAAGGAGCTTATTACAAAATTTAATCTTACTGAAAGACATGCAAGAGCGTTATTAAGACTTGGAAGTAAGGAGGAACGTCTGGAGATAATTAATAAAGTTATTAAATTTAATTTGAATGTTGAGCGTACCGAACAAGCAATAGACGAATACATAGGAAAGGCAAAGGATAAGGAAAGCTATAGAAAAAGGAGTAAAGTATTTCAAAATGTGAAAATATTTGTAAATACTATTAACAAAGCGGTAGAAACTATGAAAGCAGCCGGAATTGCTGCGGATTCTAAAAAAATTCAAAATGAAGACTATATTGAGTATAGGGTAAAAATTCCAATAATTAATGGAAATAAGAATTTTTAATACATAATTTAAATGGTTAAGCATAAAAAATGCTTAACCATTTTTTTGTAAATTAAGTTTAAGAAAAGAAAAAGACAAATAAAAGCTGACTGTCGAGCCTTATTGAAAGTGTATCAATTAACTAAATCCGATATAAAAGTTTTTGCCAAGCTTTTTTCAAAAAGCGAAATGTTCCACGTGGAACATTTTTTTATGCAAAAAAACAACAAAAAATCTACAAATATCTTTACATGAGAGACGGAAAGTGGTATAATTTAATATAGCAGTAAAAAAGGGAGGAAATTCAATGGGAAAAGTCTATGCAGTTGCAAATCAAAAGGGCGGAGTGGGTAAGTCTACCACCGTTGTAAATCTTGCGGCTTATCTTGGTTCTAGAGATAAAAGGGTGTTGTGTATTGATATTGACGCACAGGGAAATACTACTACAGGTCTTGGAATCAGAAAAAAATCCATTGAATACTCTTCATATGACGTTTTAATCGGCCAGGCGAGAATTCAGGATACTATTTTAAGAACCGAATTTAAAAATATAAGTATAGTCCCCGCTACTTCTGCTCTTGCAGGAGGAGAAGTTGAAATGATAAATATTGATGACAGAATGAACAGACTTAAAATGCAGCTTCTTACCTGCCGTCTGGATTACGATTTTATATTAATTGACTGTCCTCCGTCCCTTAGTCTTATAACTATAAACGGTCTTGTTGCTTGTGACAGAATTATTGTACCGATGCAGGCTGAATTTTTTGCCCTTGAAGGACTTAGTCAGCTTATAGAAACTGTTAAAATTGTTAAGACAAAATATAATCCGTCCATTGATATTGAGGGTATACTGTTTACTATGTTTGATTCCAGACTAAATGTAAGCGGACAGGTTGTGGAGGAGGTTGAAAAATACTTTCCCGGAAAGATTTTTAAAACAAAAATCCCAAGAAATGTAAGACTTTCAGAAGCTCCAAGTCATGGTAAACCTGTAATGTATTATGATAAAAATTCAAAGGGTGCGGAATATTACGAGCTTTTGGGACTGGAAATCTTAAATGAAGAACCTCCGAAAAAGAAAGAAAAGAAAAAATTATTCGGAAGAAAAAGAGAAGGTGTATAAATGGCGTCAAAGGGAGGATTGGGCACAGGTTTAAGCGCCCTTTTTGAAGATAACAAAACAAATACCGATTCGGGTCAGACTCTGAGAATTTCAGAAATTGAGCCAAACAGAGAACAGCCAAGAAAAAAATTTGACGATGAATCTATATCAGCCCTTGCAGAATCAATAAAGCAGCACGGTATTTTGCAGCCGCTGCTTGTAAGACCGTATGGCAGCGGATATCAGATAGTTGCAGGGGAAAGAAGATGGAGAGCCGCAAGAATGCTGGGTCTTTCGGAAGTTCCGGTACAGATAAAGGATTTGTCTGATTTGGAAGCAATGCAGCTTGCGCTGATTGAAAATTTACAGCGTGAAAATCTTAATCCTGTTGAAGAAGCTAAGGGATACAGCGAATTAGTGGAATCCTTTGGAATGACTCAGGAGGACGTCGCTAAAACAGTAGGACGATCCCGATCTTCTGTTGCAAACGCTATGAGACTGTTGGCTTTGCCGGAAGAAGTACTTGATATGCTTGAAAACGGAGAACTTACTGTTGGTCACGGAAAGGCTTTGCTTGCTTTTGACGATAAAGAAAAAATGATTGAAGCAGCTAAAAAAGCCGCTCAGGGATTGCTTAATGTGAGATCTTTGGAAAAAATGGCAAGCGATAAGAGTAAAAAAACTGTAGTTACAAACGAACGTATTGACAGTTATTTTAAGGAAATGGAAATAGGACTTCACAATGCTTTGGGCAGAAAAGTGAAGGTTGAATACGGTAAAAATAAAGGGGCATTGATTCTTGAATTTTATGATAAAGAGGATCTGTCAGCCCTTGCAGATAAATTATCAAAGTAAAGGAAGTAAGATAAAATGCTGGACATTAAAATTATAAGAGAGAATCCGGATAAGGTTAAAGAGGCTTTGAAAACAAGAAATGCCGACTATGACTGTTACATTGATGAAATTCTTGAAATTGACGAGAAGAGAAGAAAGCTTTCTACTGAAACGGACGCCTTAAAAGCAGAACAGAATAAAGTATCAAAGCAGATACCGATAATGAAGAAAAACGGTGAAAATACTGACGCTGTTATGGCAGAAATGAAGGAAATTTCAGAAAAGATAAAGAACGACAATGCAGTTATAAGCGAACTTGAAGCGAAACAGAGAGATACTTTGCTGAGAATTCCGAATATTCCGTCTGAAACAACTCCCATTGGCAAGGACGACAGTGAAAATGTTGAATTAAGAAAGTGGGGAGAGCCTTCAAAATTTGAATTTGAACCGTTGGCACACTGGGATATCGGTAAAAATTTAGGTATACTTGATCCGGAAACAGCGGCAAAGGTCACAGGTGCCAGATTCCATTTCTATAAGGGATTGGGTGCAAGACTTGAAAGAGCGGTAATAAGTTATTTTCTTAATACTCACACTGAAAACGGTTATACGGAAGTACTTCCTCCTTACATGGTTAACAGAGCGTCAATGACAGGTACAGGTCAGCTTCCGAAGTTTGAAGAGGACGCTTTCAGGGTAGCTAACAATGATTACTTCCTGATACCGACTGCTGAAGTTCCTGTAACAAACATGCACAGAGATGAAATTATTTCAGGCGACAGACTGCCGATTAAATACTGTGCTTATTCCGCATGCTTTAGAGCTGAAGCGGGAAGTGCGGGAAGAGATCAGAGAGGACTTATACGTCAGCATCAGTTTAACAAGGTTGAATTGGTAAAATTTGTTGATCCGGCTACATCTTATGACGAGCTTGAAAAGCTGACTAATGACGCTGAAAGAGTGCTACAGGGACTTGGACTTCCTTACAGAGTTGTTGCTCTGTCAACAGGGGATATAGGATTCTCAAGCGCTAAAACATATGATATTGAAGTATGGATGCCGTCTTATAACAGATATGTTGAGATATCAAGCTGTTCTAATTTTGAGGATTATCAGGCAAGACGTGCGGCAATCAGATTTAAGAATAATCCGAAGGACAAAGCTCAGTTTGTTCATACTCTTAACGGTTCAGGGGTTGCTGTGGGAAGAACTGTTGCGGCTATTCTTGAAAATTATCAGAATGCGGACGGAAGTGTTAGTATTCCAAATGCGCTTGTACCGTTTATGGGTACTGATATTATTAAATAATTTACAGCGCCGAAGATGAATAATTTTCGGCGTTCTTACTTTTTTAAAAAAGCTTGAAAAAAGTCGAAAAAAAGCTTGACAATATGTGAAAAAAATAGTATCATTATAAGAAATAGTTTTAATAAGGAACTTAAGACAGCTTTAATTTTTATATAAAAAATTAGCTGCTTTATTCATATATTAAGGAGGATTTTTTATGCTAAGTGAGAGAAAATTTGAAAAAGAGGGTTTAACTTTTGATGACGTACTTCTGATTCCGGGGAAGTCAGACGTAACGCCTAACATGATTAATCTGGGGACTAGACTTGCAGGTAATATTATTTTGAAAACTCCGATTATGACAGCAGCTATGGATACTGTAACAGAAGCAAAAATGGCAATTGCTATTGCCAGAGAAGGCGGAATCGGTATCATTCATAAAAACATGACTATAGAACAGCAGGCAGATGAAGTAGATAAAGTTAAACGATCTGAAAACGGGGTAATTGTAAATCCATTTTCTCTTACGGCAGACAGATATGTATACGATGCAGATGAACTGATGGGTAAATATAAGATATCAGGAGTACCGATTGTTGACGGTCAAGGTAAGCTTGTAGGAATCATAACAAACAGAGATATGCGTTTTATTTCCGATTACAATACAAAAATCGGCGAAGTTATGACAAAGGATAATCTTATAACTGCACCGATTGGCACTACTTTGGAACAGGCACAGGAAATTTTAAGAACTCATAAAATTGAAAAGCTTCCTTTAGTAGATGAAAAGGGATATTTAAAGGGACTTATAACTATTAAAGATATTGAAAAGGCAATTCAGTACCCAAATTCCGCAAGAGACAAGGGCGGCAGACTTCTATGCGGCGCTGCAATCGGCGTGACAGCAGACGTACTGGAAAGGGCAGGAGCATTAATTGACGCACAGGCTGACGTATTAGTACTGGATTCAGCTCACGGTCACTCACAGAATATTATGAAATGTCTGAAAATGGTAAAAGAAGCATATCCGGAAATTCCGGTTATCGCCGGAAACATTGCTACTGCCGAAGCTGCTGAAGATCTTATTGCAGCAGGTGCAGACTGCTTAAAGGTTGGTATCGGTCCGGGTTCTATTTGTACAACACGTGTTGTTGCAGGTATCGGTGTACCTCAGGTCACAGCCGTTTATGATGTAGCCAGAGTCGCTCAAAAGCATAATATTCCTGTTATTGCAGACGGCGGAATAAAGTATTCAGGGGATATAGTAAAGGCACTTGCGGCAGGCGCTAATGTGGTTATGTTGGGTTCACTTCTTGCAGGCTGTGAAGAAGCGCCTGGTGAAACTGAAATATTCCAGGGACGTTCATTTAAAGTATACAGAGGTATGGGAAGTTTGGGCGCTATGGCGTGCGGCTCTAAGGACAGATATTTCCAGGAAGGAGCTAAAAAGCTTGTTCCTGAAGGCGTTGAAGGACGTGTTCCGTTTAAAGGTCCGGTAGCTGACACTATTTTCCAATTAGTAGGCGGTATCAGATCGGGTATGGGTTACTGCGGTTGTGTTGATATTCCTACACTTCACGAAAAATCTCAGTTTGTAAGAATTACAGGGGCAGGACTTAAGGAAAGTCATCCACATGATATTTATATCACTAAAGAAGCTCCTAACTATTCAGCACAAATCTAATATTATAGGCGGTCGAAGGATCGCCTTACTTTTATCCGCTTTTTCAAAAAGCGGATAAAACTTTTTTATTTTGTCATTTTCTTTGCGTGTGCAAATCAGCTTTTAAAAAAGCCGGGAAAATTTTTGTATTTAACTTTCTTGTTTCGTACATTTTACGCTTTGTAAAAACGTAAGCAAACAATTTACTTTGTCATTTTCTTTGCTTGTGCAAAATAGCTTTTAAAAAAGCCGGGAAAACTTTTTCATTTGTTCATTTCTTGTCCCGTGACAAGAAACGAACCAAAGAAACACGTACTTTACTTTCTTTCATGTGAAAGAAAGTAAAACAAAGAAAAACTTTATCCGTCATACAGTTTCTGAACTAATAGGTCTTCCCGTAAAAGGCAAGACGTAACATATAAAATTCACCCCCATTCAGATGGGTGCAGTTAAGCGGAGAACGCAAGCGGCAAAAACCTCTCAGCACAGTTTGGGGAGAGTACCTTGCCCTATAGTTTTCTATCAATTATGCAGTCGTTACATTTTTTGCTTCTTTTTTCGTGTGAACAAAAAAGAAGTGTGTTTCTTTGTTACTTTCTTTGCACAAGC
>CATKAZ010000057.1 GCA_949745795.1 uncultured Oscillospiraceae bacterium
ATGATTATTTATTTTAATTATTTGAGGTGGTTTTATGAAATCAATAAAAAAGACGGTTGTATCAATTTTTTCAATTGTATTCTGCTTATCATTATTATTTGCAGAAAACAGTAATTTAACAAATTTATTTTTAGAAACTTCTGCTGCAAACCTAACATTCAGTTATAACGGAGTAAACTATGAAGTGGTAGACGGCACAAGTGAAGAGGTATATGTTACAGGAGGTACTAAAGCAAGTTTAAAAATACCTAAAACAATATCTTACGGAGGTACAGCATATAAGGTTACATCAATTAAATCCGGAGCATTTAAACTTAATTCGGTAACAAAAACTATCGATATGACACAGGCAACGGAATTAAAAGAAATTCAGAATTATGCTTTTCAGAATTGTGATATGCTGTCTAGTATAAAATTACCGAAAAATCTAAAACACATAGGTGATTTGGCATTTTATTATAATACGCATTTATATAACATAAGCATACCGGACAGTGTGGAGTATATAGGCAGAATGGCTTTTTATAACTGCACAAGCCTTGAAAGTGTTGAAATGACACCAAGTTCAAGAACTATAGTCAGCGACGCATTCTATGGAACTCCGTATTACAGATACAATTACTTTGCAAGTGAAAGCTTTCCAAGACAGCTTTATGGATCAGCTAAATCATGTGTTGGCAAGCAGGTTGTTGTGAATATATTTGTTGACAGCTGTTCCGGAACCGCAAAAACTAAAATAGTTAACGGAAAGACATATTATTATGATCAAAATGATAATCTTTTCCGTGCTGAAGGTGAAGTGGGAATGGTAGAGAATTTAGGACCTGTTTCAACAGTGTGTATTCGTGATGAAAACGATAACTTGTTATATAAAGTAATTACTTCAGGAAAAGGAAGTAATATTTACAATTCATCAGAATCGTTTATAGGAACAGACACATCAATTCTTCCTGTTGCAAAATCCGAAAGTCAAAGATTTTCCGGAGAATGGCAGGATAGTACAAAAGGAGCAAAACAGATTTATTCAGCTGCTCAAAACAAATATATTTCAAGTTCAAGTATTGATACGAGAATAAGCATAATGAACGAAGCATTATCTAATTTAAAGCAGCAGGCAGATGAATATAATGTGAATGTTGAATTTATAACAGCAGATACTGACAAGGATTTGGCGATACATTATACTCATAACGAATGGAATGGATCTCTATTGTTAAATGCAGTACCGGGGCCCGGAGCTAATAAATTAGGTAAACCCAGAGGTAACACTGCCGGTAGTTTACAGTACGCTTATAGAGGTGCCGGATCTCTTGATTTCGTAGTAAATGGATTGAAAAATTGCAAAGATGCGAATGGACAATTAATTGACTTGTCTGCTGATTCAGAATATACCAAATATCTCAAGAAAAAATATAAAGCATCAGGTGTAGTATATAACTATGTATTGAAAAATGATTATTATAGTGACATGTATTCAAAAGCTGCTGCTTATGCAATACCCAAAGACGAAAATAGTTTTTCAAGTGAACCTGAAGAAGCATTTTATATGGACGGACATAATGTAAAAAATCCGGCTAAAGCAGCAAGTGTATTTGAACATGAGATGCTTCATTTATATGGAGTATATGATCATTATAAATTTGCTCATAACATGTCAAGTTCAATGTCAAAAGCTGCGGATATATATGCTTATCTGTTCTTGTCAAACGATATTATGGCAGATACTGATTCAACAAAAATAAGTCAAATAACAGCATATGCAATTGGTTGGAGTAATAATATACGCGTAGATGAATATAAGATATTTTATTCCGGTACAGATTATAAAATGGGAGATTTAAATTTGGACGGTGCTGTTAATGCAGCAGATATGAATATATTATCCTCAGGAATAAAAGGGACTGAAATGCTGACGCCGGTTCAAAAGGTAATGGCAGGATATAGCTTTGATATTGGTTATGATAACAGCAAATTAAGCAGTTGGATGTCTGATATTTCCCGAACAGATAATGGTATAAATATCGGAAGTTCTTTTTACCAATACGGAGATGTTAACTTTGACGGAGTGTTGAATGAATCTGATAAAACTATTATAAGAAATATAATTAAGGGCAATGAGGAAATCTATAAAATTCAGCAGATGATAGCAGATGTTAATAATGATGGGGTAATTAATAGCAGCGATATAAATTTTTAATAAGCAATCGGCATTTAACCTTTATGGTTTGATGCCGATTTTAGTATACAATCGTCTAATGAATATATTGATATAAAATAAAAATGCCTAAGTTTAAAACTTTAGGCATTTTTTTGTTAAAGAAACTCATAGGATGAATAATATGGTCGTTTTTAGGATCAAGATTAGATAGTTCCGTATCACAAAGCATAATGCCCTTTTGAATTGAAAAATGACCGAAACGATTTCTCAGACTGTCCATAGCAGCTTCAAGTTCTTCTTGTTTTTGAAGCTTTTCAACATCAGGCAGAAGTGATAATTGAACAAAGTCTACAGGCTCTAAATCACAGGCTCTGACGCTTAATGAACGAATCGGTTTTCCATTGGTGTGTTTCTTAAAAAGTGAGAAAGCAAGTTCAAATATGGATTTTGCGGTTCTGTTCGATATTTCAAGCTTACCTTGACGCTCGATCCATTCAAGCTCGTTATCACGAATGCCGATCTGAACGGTACGGCAGATAAAATCGTACTCCCGAAGCCTTGCGGAAACGCTCTCGCTTAACACCATAAGTGTGATTTTTATGTCCTCATCGGTCATCAAATCTTTGGGAGCAGTGGTGCTGTTGCCTACCGTTTTAATCAGAGATTTTGCACCAATATTGGAAACAGGGGAGGTATCAAGACCGTTTGCAAACTGCCAAAGCACAACCCCCATTTTGCCTAACCAAAATCTTAGGTTTTCGGGATTGGAATTTGCAAGATCGCCTATAGTAAAA
>CATKAZ010000058.1 GCA_949745795.1 uncultured Oscillospiraceae bacterium
TAAACAGTTTTTTTATTTTATGTAAACAATATTTTTTAATAACAAAGCACTCAAAAATCTATTTGAGTGCTTGTTTTTTGTAATAAAATATAAAATTAAGACTGAGCATAAAGTTGATATGGAGTGGAAGTAAATTCCCAGTCGGATACTTCTATGCGTGATCCATCATAAAATCGTTTATAAACTTTAACTCCTTCCTTGTTGAAGCTAGTATCTGTTGAAAAGTAGTATCGTTTAAAGTTTTCATCATATTCGATTTCATATTTAGATTCGTTTGGATTACTGATAAGCAAAACAAATGATAAATTGTTACTTTTTGAATATTTTTGTGCATATGTTCCGTTATAACCGTATATGATGACAGAACAATTTGCAAATGCATTACTGCCTATTTCTTTTATGCCTGTTCCTATTATTGCTGATGACAGTCCCCTGCAATTATAAAATGCATCATCTCCGATATACTCTATGCTGTCGGGAATGGTAACAGAAGTGATTTCAAAGTCCTCGGAAAAATAACCTCCGTTATTTGCAAAAGCAGAATCGGCAATTACCTTTATTTCATTCGGAACATATAAATCTTGATTATTTCCTGTGTAAAGATAAAGTATATAATCATTTATAGTTACAAATCCGGAATCGGCCATATTAATAATCTTTTCCTCATAAAGTGAACAGGAAAAAGGAATTGTACCCATTGAGGTTATAGTATTCGGTATTGTTACAGTAGAAAGTGAAAGACAATTTGCAAAAGCCAGGGAGTCTATTTCATTGACAGTATTAGGGATATTAACCAACGTTATTTTTTCGTTACCGGCAAATCCCTTTTCACATATGCCTGTTACTGTTCTGCCGTCAAGAGTTGACGGCAATGTAATTTGTCCGCTTAGTTTGGAAGAAGAATTTTCGTTTGCAGCAATTGAAATAGTACCGTTTTCATTAATAATGTATTTATATCTTGAATCATCAGAAGACACTTTGTAGCTTACATCAGCAGACATGTGAAAACTGAAAGCAGACGCTGTTATAAGACATGAAATAAAAATCGAAGATATTTTTTTATAAATTTTCATTTTTTGGGGTTTCCTTTCCAGAGCTTTTTTGCTTTTTAAAAACAAAAAGCTTGCTTAAAATATAATTTGCAATAAAAATAATTACCTGACTTGCAAAGGTAACAATAACTTCACTGAAACCAAGCCAATTATAAAATACAAGAAATATTGCTTCTTCAGCAAAAAAAGTTATGCCTCTTGCACCGTAAAATGAAACAAATACTTTCCAAAATTCACCTTTTGTTTGTGTTTCATTCTTAAATACATATTTTTTATTTGTAAAAAATGCAAAGGTTACGGCACATATCCATGAAAAAGCAACTGCAAAAGTACTCTCCCATGCAGGTGATCCGGGAATGAAATAAAATGCCAGAAGTTTTGTAATAATTGAAATTAGAGTTGTCAGTGCACCGAAAAAGGCATACATAAGCTGTTCTTCATATTTGTAATAGAGTTTTTGGAACTTTTCCGGTAAAATTCCAACGCAGGCTTTTATAATTTTTTCAAACATTTTAATATCTCCATTTCTTGAAAACGTCGTTTTTTTATTCCGGTTATTATTAATATAACATATTTTCGTGCAAATGCCAATAGTTACGGCAAAAATATTTAGTTAATTTGCATTTTATGTATTGATTATTTCTTTACAATGTGATAATATTATGATGTGCATATAAAATGCATGAACAGGAGGAAATATGGACAGTACTATTATACGAAATATCATTATTATTTTATTGCTGCTTGTTTTATCAGCATTATTTTCAAGCTGTGAAACGGCATTTTCCAGCGTTAATAAAATAAGACTGAAAAATTATGCCGCTAAAGGAAGTAAAAAAGCTGAAAAGGCTCTTAAGATCGCAAATAAATTTGAAGACGCACTTACGGCAATTCTTATAGGAAACAATATTGTAAATATACTTTCAACTTCTATAAGTACGGTTTTATTTACACAGATCTTAGGGCCAGGAGGAGTCGGAGTAGCTACAGTTGTGATGACTGTATTGGTTTTGATTTTCGGTGAAATTACACCTAAATCCTTTGCAAAAAATCATGCCGAACAGTGTGCGCTTATGTTTGCAGAGCCGCTTTCAGTGTTTATGATCATTTTAAAACCGGTTGTTATGATATTTCAGGTTATTCAAAAGCTGTTTAAACCTAAAACAGAACAGCCGAGCGTAACTGAGGACGAATTGAAGTACATAATCGATGAAATTCAGGAACAGGGTGTTCTTGAAGAACAGGAAAGCGATCTTGTTCTTTCGGCTTTGGAGTTTGATGAAATAACGGTTGATGAAATTCTTATACCCAGAGTAAATGTAACTGCAATAGAAAAGCATACCCCTTTTAATGAGATCAAGGAAAAATTTCTTAAAGATATGTATTCTAGATTACCGGTATATGAAAAAAATATTGACAATATTGTAGGAGTTATAACTAATAAAAGTTTTTTTCGTCTTATGAATGAAAACAAAGAGGACATAACGGAAATTATACAGGAGATAATTCATATATCCGACTTAAAGCTTATAAGCGAAGCTCTTAAAGAAATGCAGAAAAGCAAAATGCATATGGCTGTTGTTATGGATCAGTACGGCGGAACAAAGGGTATTATAACAATGGAAGATATTATAGAGGAGCTTGTAGGCGAAATTTATGATGAAAATGATGAAGTGATTTCTCATTTTGTAAAAACAGGCGATAATGAATATGAGGTTTCCGGAGAGCTTAGCATAAGCGACATGCTTGAAAACCTTCAAATGCCGGAGGATATAATTGAATGTTCCGGTAATTCTATCGGCGGTTGGGTTATGGAACTTTTGGGACATGTGGCAGAGGAAAATGAAACAGTTCAAAGCGGTATTTTTAAAATGACTGTACTCTCAATGGAAGATCAAAAGATATTGAAAATCCGGTTAGAGATTATTTCTAATCAGACTGAAGAAAATGCAGCAGAAAAAGAATAACAAAAAAACCGCAGATATCTGCGGCTTTTTTGTAAAAAAATAAGAAGTTATTATGAAAGGAAATATGTAAACACCATTAAGGTGGAATTTTTTGTTCTGCCTTTTTAAAATGTTTATCGGAGAGGGTCAACATTTTAGAGGTTAAGGCAGTGAACCATATAAGTGTTGTTTGTTTTGATCTGATTTCTTGTCTTCTTTCTTTTTGGTATGGTTATATTATATTGAATCAATATGAATATTTAAGGTTATAAATAAGAAAAAATTGTGAAAAATAATTTATAATTCTATGTTCTTTTTGATAAACTTAAAGTATTTTTCGGAGATGTTTTTATGATAGTTTTAAACCAAATTATTATTATGGCGCTGTTGATTATAGTCGGTGTGTTGTGTTTTAAATTCAAGTTAATCGGTAAGGAAGCGACGCAGTCCTTGTCTTCACTGGTTTTAATGGTAGTAAACCCTATTGTTATTCTCGTGGCATATCAGCAGCCTTTTGAAAAGCGTATGCTTAACGGACTTTTATGGTCGCTTCTGCTTGCGCTGGTAAGTACTGTTATTTCAATTGCAATTTCAACAATATTTATTCGTAAAAAAAACGAAAGACTTCCTCTTGAGCGTTTTGCCTGTATTTATTCAAATTGTGCTTTCATGGGAATCCCTCTTGTCAGCGCACTTTATGGTTCAGAGGGAGTTTTTTATCTTACTGCATTTGTAACAATTTTTAATCTTTTTGTTTGGACTCACGGCGTGTTTATGATGGAAGGTAAATTTAATAAAAAAATGATTATTCAAGCGGTAAAGTCTCCGGCAATAATTGCAACATTACTGGGATTTGCACTTTTTATGCTTAAAATTTCACTTCCTGATATTTTACTGAAAACACTGACCTATCTTGAAAGCTTAAATACACCTCTTGCAATGCTTGTTGCAGGCGCTACAATTGCTCAGACAAATATTTTCAAAGCGCTTAAAAATCCCAGACTTTATTATATATGTTTTTTAAAGCTTATTCTTGTTCCGGCAGCAGTTGGAGCAATATTCAGCTTTTTACCGCTGGACAATGTTTTGATCGGGACTAATATTCTTGCCACGGCGTGTCCTGCTGCCGCTACCGGAACACTTTTTGCGATTCGATATAAAAAGGATTCGTTTTATGCGTCGGAACTATTTGCGTTGACTACAATTTTTTCAATTATTACATTGCCTATGATAATGACAGTAACTCAAAAAATATTATAAGAATTTATTAAATTTATTGACATCATTCATAAACTATGATAAAATAATTATGTATTAATATAAAAAATTATGATCTTTATAAGTATTGGTCTAATAGTGATTTTTTAACATTATACATAGCCTTTTTATATTAATTATGAACGGGTATAATTTTTTCCGATGTACTGTTTATAATGGAATTCCGAATAATTATTTAAAAATCCTGACCACATAAAGTCAGGATTTTTTTGTTTTTAATTTTTTTCTAAGCTTAATGAAAAAATCGGAAAGAATGTCAGAACATTCCTTCTGCAATATTCCGGAAACCACGTCAGGCTTATGATTGTACGGCAGTTCAAACATTTTTATGATTGATTCTGCAGAACCTGATTTGGCGTCAAATGCTCCGAATATAACTCTCTCTATACGGGAATTGATAATAGCGCCGCAGCACATAGGACATGGTTCTAAAGTTACAAACATTTCACAGTCTAAAAGCCGCCAGCCCCCTAGGGTTTCGGCGGCTTCTTTGATAGCTGCAATTTCCGCATGGGCTAAGGGATTTTTATCAATTTCACGTCTGTTATATCCCCTGCCGACAATTTCACCGGTTGTTTTTTTTACTACAATTGCTCCTACAGGGACTTCATTCAATTCATACGCCTGCTTTGCAAGTTCAAGAGCAATTTCCATATATTTTTCGTCTGTCATTGATTAATTTCTCCGAAGTTTTTATTTTAGTTTACATTATTTTTTATGTTTCGTCAAGTAAAAAAAATACGGCAGAAAAATCTGCCGTTAAATCCGTTACGGTTAATGTAAATCACAGACAATAAAGTTAATGTGTTATCACAAAAACTTTTAAGTGTAGAAAAAATATGTCTGGCATAAACCGTAAATACTGTAAATTATAGCCGAAAAATCTACTATAGTGTAAATTTTTGCGGATATAATATTTATAGTATACCACAATGTCAATTAAATATCAATAGTCTGTGTAAATTTTTGGTAAATAAATGATAGACTATTAATAAAGGAGTGAATTGACATGAGTGATATTTCAAAAATAATCGGAATTCGTATTAGAAATTATAGGCGTCAGAGTGGTTTAAATCAAGAGGAGCTTGCAGAACTTGCCGGATGTCATCCTACTTACATAGGTCAGATTGAACGAGGTGAGAAAAATGCAACAATTGAAAGTATTGTTAAAATCACAAGAGCTTTGAATATTCCATTGTCCAGGCTTTTTGAAAGGATTGACGACTGCAATTCACCGGAAAACTCTTATCCTTTAATGTGTTATGAATTAATTTTGTCTAAAACAAAACCTGAACAAGAAGCAATTTATAAAATTATAATGGATATTGATAAATATAAAAGCCTTTAAATACCTTGTAAATATGCATAAAATATGGTATAATTAATAATATGTTATAATAAAATTACCTTATGCGAAAGGAGTTTACAAATGGTAGAATTCAATAATGACTGGGATGAACTTTTAAAGGACGAATTTAAAAAGGACTACTATCTTCGTCTGCGTCAGTTTTTAATAAATGAATATAGAACTCAGCGTATTTTTCCGGGTATGTATGATATTTTCAATGCTTTTAAATATACATCTTATGACAATGTTAAGGCTGTAATTATCGGTCAGGACCCTTATCATGGTGTCGGACAGGCTCATGGGCTTTGTTTTTCGGTAAAAAAAGGAGTTGCGCCTCCGCCGTCACTGGTTAATATTTTCAAGGAAATAAAATCAGATGTCGGAATTGATAACACCGGTAAACACGGAGAACTTACTAAATGGGCGGAAAATGGGGTTCTTTTGCTTAATAATGTTCTGACTGTAAGAGAAAGCTGTGCTAACAGTCATAAAGGTATGGGCTGGGAAGAGTTTACAGACGATGTAATAAAGCTTTTAAATGAACGTGAAAAACCAATGGTATTCTTACTATGGGGCGCAAATGCAAGAGCAAAAACAAAAATTATTACTAATCCCAATCACCTTATACTTACATGTGCTCATCCAAGTCCGTTGTCGGCATATAACGGATTTTTCGGATGCAGGCATTTTTCAAAAGCAAATGCCTTTTTGAAATCACATGGAATTGAAGAAATTGATTGGAGTATTGATTAAAAAGGAGCTTATATTTATGAAAATAAAACAAATGTTTGATAAAGGAACGGTTTTTTCCTTTGAGATCTTTCCTCCGAAAAAAACTTCTTCAATAGATACAATTTACAGTACTCTTGAACAGCTGAGAGATCTTAAACCTGATTTTATCAGTGTTACATTCGGTGCGGGCGGGAGTTCAAATAATAATCAAACCTGTGAAATAGCACAAACTATAAAGGAAAAATACGGTATAGAATCTGCTGCACATCTTCCGTGTATCAATTATACAAAGGAGGAAATAGTAAAAATTCTGGGAGAATTTAAAAAGCACGGTATTTCAAATATTCTTGCTTTAAGAGGGGATATAAATCCCGATATTCCGCCGAAGAGTGATTTTAAGTATGCAAGCGATTTAATTTCATTTATTAAACAGCACGGTGATTTTGATATTGCAGGCGCATGTTATCCGGAAGGACATATGGAAACTGAAAATCTTGTAACCGATGTTTTGAATTTGAAGAAAAAAATAGAAGCCGGTGCTGAACATTTGATTTCTCAGCTTTTCTTTGATAACAGCTATTTCTATTCGTTTTTGGAAAGAACTCAAATCGCAGGAATTGACGTTCCTATTGAAGCCGGAATTATGCCGGTAACAAATAAAGGACAAATTGAACGAATGGTTTCCATGTGCGGTGCAAGCCTGCCTTCTAAATTTGCAAAAATGATTCAAAGGTATGAGCATTCTCCGGAGGCTCTGCGTGATGCAGGCATTGCTTACGCAATTGACCAGATAGTTGATCTGGTTTCAAACGGAGTAGACGGCATACATCTTTATACTATGAATAATCCGTACGTTGCAAAGCGTATAAGCGAAGCGGTTGAAAGTATTATCAGGAGTTAAAATTTGATTGTTTTAGATGAAATTAACAAGGACGAAGCGCTTAGATATATGGGGCATAGGGGTGAAGTTCCTCAGGCTCTCAAAGAATTGGTACTCAAATGTGAAAAGCAGCTATTAGAAGTCATACGTCCCGCATATATATTTAAATGCTTTGATATTGAATATACTGACGGCGGCATCAGGGTTTTAAACACTTCTCTGACGTTTAAGGGAAACGATATAAAAAACCATCTTGAGGACTGTTCAAGGGCAGTTTTAATGTGTGCTACTATCGGTGCAGAAGCGGACAAGCTTATAAGGCTTACTGAAATTTCCGATATTTCTGCGGCATTTGTTATGGATTCACTTGCAAGCGCAGCTGTGGAACAGGTATGTTCTCAAGCGGATAATATAATTAAAGACACCTTTCCGACAGAATTTTTAACTTGGCGTTTTTCTCCCGGTTACGGGGATTTTCCCATTGAAATACAGAGAGATTTTTTAGACGTTATGAACGCTCAGAAGCGTATAGGACTTAATGTCGGTTCAGGCAATATACTGATTCCAAGAAAATCAGTAACCGCAGTTGCCGGACTTTCTCGGACTCCTGTTCCGAAAAAACGCAGGGGATGCGTATGCTGCAATATGGCAGAGGTGTGTCAGTACAGAAAAAGGGGAGATCATTGTGGATTTTAAACAGCTTTTGAAAAAGGATTTTATTATTCTTGACGGCGCTATGGGTACTATGCTTCAGGCGGCAGGTCTTGAAGCGGGAGGTATTCCGGAGCTTCTCAATATTACTGATCCGGAACTGATAGAAGGTATTCATAAAAAATATATTGAAGCCGGATCGGATATAGTTTACGCAAATACATTCGGCGCAAATCGTTATAAATTAAAGAATCACAGCGTAGATGAAATAATCGGAGCTGGAATAGCAATAGCTAAAAGGGCGTGTAACGGTAAGGCTTTGGCGGCTCTTGACATCGGTCCGATAGGTCAGCTTTTAGAGCCTACAGGTACGCTGAAATTTGAAGAGGCTTACGATATTTTTAAGGAACAGATTATTGCCGGCAGAGATGCGGACGTAATCGTTTTTGAAACTATGACTGACCTTTACGAGCTGAAAGCGGCAGTACTGGCGGCAAGGGAAAATTCCGACAAACCTATCTTATGTACTATGACCTTTGAAGAAAATCAGAGAACCTTTACAGGCTGCTGTATATCCTCAATGGCCCTTACGTTGAACGGTCTGGGCGTTGACGCTATGGGTATAAACTGTTCGCTTGGTCCTGAACAGCTTGCCCCTTTGTGCGACGAGCTTTTAAATTGGACCGATATTCCGGTAATCTTAAAGCCCAATGCCGGACTTCCCGATCCTGCAACAAATAAGTATGACGTACTTCCCGGAGATTTTGCAGGTCAGATGAAAACGGCGGCAGAACACGGAGTAAAAATATTCGGCGGCTGCTGCGGAACTACTCCGGATTATATAAGAGAACTGAAAAAAGTTTTATCTGAAACAAAGCCTGTTAAGAGAACCGCTCAAAAGCGTGCGGCAATATGCTCGCCTTCAAGAACGGTTGTTATAAATCAGCCGAGAATTATCGGAGAGCGTATAAACCCTACAGGTAAAAAGCTGTTCAAAGAGGCATTGCGCAATAACGACATGGGTTATATTCTAAATCAGGCTATTGAGCAGACTCATGCGGGTGCGGATATTCTTGACGTAAACGTGGGACTTCCGGAAATTGACGAAAAAGACATGATGGTAAGGGCAATAAAGGAGTTACAGGGTATTACCGACGTTCCGCTGCAAATTGACTCTACTATTCCGGAAGTACTGGAAGCGGCTCTCAGAGCTTACAATGGCAAGCCTATTGTCAATTCGGTAAACGGTGAAGAGAAGTCCATGGAAACGGTATTGCCTCTCGTTAAAAAATACGGCGCTTCCGTAGTAGGCTTAACACTGGACCAAAACGGTATTCCGTCAAAGGCTGAAGAAAGATTTGCAATTGCTCAGAGGATTTTAAAACGTGCGCAGGAGTATGGAATTCCTAAAGAGGACGTTTATATAGACTGTCTTACCCTGACGGCTTCTGCCGAACAGGAAGCGGTTATGGAAACGCTTAAGGCGTTGAAACGGGTAAAGGACGAGCTTGGACTGAAAACAGTACTTGGGGTTTCCAATATATCCTTCGGGCTTCCCAACAGACCTACTATCAATCAGAATTTTCTTACAATGGCGTTAACTTACGGACTTGATCTGCCTATTATAAATCCTAATGCGGACGCTATGACGGGGGCGGTAAGAGCTTATAAGCTGCTGACTAATATTGATAAAAATTCGGCGGAATATATTGCTGCGTATAATGATATGGGCAAGCCAAAGCCGACGGTAACAGACAATTCAAAGGATATTTCACTGTCCTATGCTATTGAAAACGGGTTAAAAGAAGAAAGCGCAAAGGCTACGGCGAAAATGCTGGAAACCTGCGATTCCATGGAGGTAGTGAATGATACTCTTATTCCTGCCCTTGATAAAGCAGGAGAGCTTTTTGAAAAGGGAAAGATTTTTCTTCCTCAGCTTATTCTTACTGCCGGTGCGGCACAGGCGGCGTTTGGTGTAATTCGTGAAAAAATGCTTGCCGCTGATTCAGCACCTGTAAGTAAGGGCAAAGTAGTTCTTGCAACCGTTAAGGGGGATATTCACGATATCGGAAAGAATATTGTAAAGGTGCTTCTTGAAAATTACGGGTATGACGTTATTGATCTCGGCAAGGACGTTCCCTGCGAAACAGTGGTTGAAGCGGCAATTGAACATAAAGTAAAGCTTGTGGGACTGTCTGCGCTTATGACTACAACTTTAAAATCCATGGAGGATACCATAAAGCTTCTCAGGGAAAATAATGTTGACTGTAAGGTAGTTGTGGGCGGTGCGGTACTGACTCCTGAGTATGCCGAGCAGATAGGAGCTGATTTTTACGCAAAGGACGCTAAGGAAACAGTAGATATTGCCAAACAGATTGTGGGATAATATGAAGAAAAAAATAACCTTGCTGATTCCGGCAATGCTGGACTTTCATTTTCCGCTGCTGAAATATGCGTTTTGTTCCGGAAACTATGATGCGGTAATACTTGATTACAGTGAAAATATAGCAGAAGTAGGTCTCAGATACTCTCATAACGATCTTTGCTATCCTGTAATACTTATTATCGGACAGATGATAACGGCGTTAAAAAGCGGTAAATACGACATGAATGAAACGGCGTTTATGATTCCTCAGGCAGGAGATGCATGCAGAGGTTCTAATTATATATTTATGATAAGGAAAGCTATGAAGCGTGCGGGATTCGGAAATGTACCTGTAATTTCCCTTAACTTTAAAGGGCTGGAGGACGAAAACAGACTTAAAATAAATATCGGTATGATAAGGAGAGGTCTGGCGGCTGTTATGTACGGGGATATATTAATGATTCTGTGCAATCAGATAAAGGCATATGAAAAAATTCCTGGAGAGACCGACGCTCTCTGCGATAAATGGATCGGTATTTTAAGGGACGGAATTATAAACGGTAAATTGCTTTCTGTTAGGGCAATGAAAAGGACATTTGAGGAAATATCCTTGGATTTTTCAAAAGTAAAATTAACAAGCAGCAGAAAACCGCTTGTAGGTATAGCCGGAGAGCTTTATGTAAAGTATTGTCATTTAGGTAATCAGAATATTGGTGGTTTTTTGGAGGAAGAGCATTGCGGCTATTATATTAATGGGTTTTCGTGGTACCTTTTATACTATCTTGATACCCATCTTGCAGAAAATAATTCGGTAATGGGTATAGCTTATAAAGCGGTTATGACCTATCTGGAAAGCATTCAGAGGGAAATGACTTTGTGTATTAGAAGTTATGGCTTTGTTTGTTTAGACGAATTTAGTATTTTTAAAGAGAAAGCGTCTGAATTTGTAAGCTTTGGCTGTAACATTGCCGACGGCTGGCTAATTGGCGGAGAAATTGTAAATTTGTATAAATCAGGTATCAGAAAAATTGCCTGTGTTCAGCCTTTCGGATGTATGCCCAACCATGTGTTCGGAAAAGGAATATATTCTTCTCTTCAGCGTCGGCTGGACGGTATTATGATTTCAAGCTTTGACTATGATTCCGGCAGTGCTGGAGTAAATGCCGATAACCGTATAAGAATGCTTATAGATTTTTAATTTGACTATAATAAAATCCGGTAAGAAATTACTTACCGGATTTTTTATATTTATATATTACCAAGCTGATCTTCTTCAATAATTTGCAAAACAACATTGACAATAGCCATGGAATCTTTTGAGTTAATTGACGAATCATATACACAATTAGCATTTTCATAAGCTATATCTGATGTAAGGGAATATTTTTCATTATTTATCAGATATTTGTTCAATACAACAACGTCAGCTGAATTTACAAGACCGTCCGTGTTAACGTCACCGTACTTAATTTTGCTTAAGTCGCCTGTATAGCTTGGAATAGTAGCCTCTTCTGTAGATTGTTGGCTTTGTGAAGATGAAACCGAGGTTGAAACAGTAGTTACAGTCGTTTCGGCAGATGATACAGAAGTTACGGCAGGAGTGGTTATAATGGGAACAGGAGGCAGTTCGATACTCTTGAAGTCGATACCCAAATCGGCATATTTACTTGTTGATTTTGTTTCCATAAAGCCGTTTGTGTTTAAAGTACCGTCCGCATTTCTCCAGAGCTTGTGGAAATCGCTTCCCATAACCGGAGCGCTGACGCTTATGAAATCATCGTCTGTTATTTCCGCTCCCTTTGTTCCGACTTTTTCACCGTTTGCAACGTTTACTTTATCTGTAACATAGTAGTAACCGCTGTTGTAATAAACGGAATCTTGAATTGTGCCTACAAATTTATCATTTGCCAATTTTAGGGACACTCCCGGAGCAAGAGCCTTTGTAAGCTCGTCTATATTTATATAGCTTATAAGATTTGAAAAATCGCAGCCGTCATCTGTGCATCGGTAAACCGAGTAATTGGGTTTTCCGTTAGCGCCTACGCTGTTGTTGTAAGCGGTGCAGTTTTTAAGGCTTTCGAGCTTGGGATTGTTATTGTCAGTAAATCCGCAGTTTAAATTTTCAAAGGCAAGGCAGTTTTCCACAATATGCGCACTTCCGACGCCGCTTCCGCCCAGCTTAAAACCGTTGCCGTCACAGTCGCCGTAACCTTCGCCAAATTCTGTATAGCCGTTTCTGAATGCAATACAATTGCGCAGTGTTACAACGCCGATAGAACCGGTTTCAGACTTTGCAAATAGATCCCAGCCGTCATCGCTGTTATTGTATGCCATACAGCCGTCAAATACGTTTCCTTCGCCGCATGTAAGCTTAGCGGCAAAGCCGTCCGCATTTTCCATTGATTTGTTATCACAGTTATTTTTTGATGTACAGTTAAGAATCAGATTATTTGAAGGCCATTGTGCAATAGTATTATATGCTGATTGGTAACGTGAGATCTGAAGACCTGTGTCCTGATTATCGTTGAATACCATCATTTCTATAATGTTGTTGTCACCTGAAAGGAGCATGCCGTTATCGCCTGCACCCTTTATTTCAAAGCCTTTGAAATACCAGTAGGAACCGTCAAGCACAACGCCTCTGTTTGCATCGGCAATTGCCATAGCCGAGAAATCCCATATAACTTCATCTCCGGGGTAAGCCATGATAGTTTTGAAGCTTCCGGAAATACCGCTGTTTGATTCTTCAATCATAATTGTTTTGTCAAGCTTATATGTGCCGCCCAGGAGATAAATTGTTATACTTTGTTTTTCTTTTGCCATAGATATAGCGGCATTTACGCTCATTGGATCGTCTTTTGTTCCTTTTGCGGAATCAGAACCGTTTGGCGAACAGTAAACTGCGTCGGCAGATATTACA
>CATKAZ010000059.1 GCA_949745795.1 uncultured Oscillospiraceae bacterium
CGTCACGGACTGCGTATGGAAGAGTTTGAACAAATGCCAAAACACACAAAGCTCTTCTATATAGCGTCCGAATTGTGTGAATTAAACGACCCTTGCAGGATAGATATTCAAATTTTGCTTGCTATGCTTAAAAGCGGGGTGAGATTGTAATGTCATATGTTATGAACGCTATATTTAAGGCAACAGACGGGATAAGTCCTATATTAACAAGTATAGGACAAATCGGAGAAAAAGTTGTTGCAGGTCTTGAAGACGGTTTTCTCGGCATTAACTCCTCCATTGGGCAATCAGCAAAAATGTTTTCTGAAGCCTCCGCTTCGATATCCAAGGTTTCCGGAGATATGTCGGGCATTGTATCGCAGTCTGAACGGGTTTCCGTTGTAATGAACGGAGAATCCGAGACATTGAGAAAAAATGCTCAGTCATTACAGTTGAAAGCAGATGAAGCCGAACGTGCGGCAGAGGCTGACAGAAAGCATTATGAAGAAATTCTAAATCAAAGTTCAGCTGAAGAAAAAGCTTCCGAGTCTATGAACAAGAGCGTGGAAATTGCACGTCAGAAGGCAGAAACTTCAGAAAAAATCGCTGTTTCGCTGCGTGAGGAAGCTGACGCTGCCGAACGGACATATATTGCTTGGGATAACAATGCTAAATCAACTGCTCAGGCGGCTCAGGCTGAAGATAAGCTTGCAGATTCGATAAATAAGGCAGCACAATCAGAACAAAAAGCCGCTAATGCATTGGAGAATGCCGATTCTTCTATGAGTCGTACTGCTAAAACCGCAGCATCAACGGCAGTCTCTCTTGAAAAACTTGAATCCGGTACGTCAGGTAATATATCTGCTGCAAGAGCTCTTGCAAAAGAATTTTCTGATGAAGCCGAAAAATTAAGACTGGCAGCCGTAGAAGCACATAAAGACGCAGATGCCAAAAGACAAGCTGCACAGGCGGCAAAAGAGCTGCATGAAAATCTTAAATCGGAGCTTTTGACTGTACGGGAAAATACCGAAGCTTCAAAAGAAGATACAAAAGTTCTTGCCGCACGAGCAGACCAAGCAAGACGTTTAGCTAAAAATGAGGAGGAAGCGGCTAAACGTGCTGAAAAAAGAGTGCAGGATTTAGAAGATGAAATTGCCGCAGCCAGAAAAAATGCTGCCGCTTTAGAAGAAGCCGCACAGGCAGATGAACAGTTATATAACTCAGCTAACAAGACTGCTGCTATAGAGCAAAAAGTAGCCGATTCCCTTAACGAGTCAGAACAAGAGGCAAA
>CATKAZ010000060.1 GCA_949745795.1 uncultured Oscillospiraceae bacterium
ACGCTACTGAATATGATGAATTTTATTTAAAAACCAAACAGAAAAAAATGGGACATATTTTAAATTATTAATAAAGGAGTAATGAAAAATGAACGTATTTGAAGGAAAAGTTGTATCAGAAAACATTAAAATCGGTATTGTTGCCGCAAGATTCAACGAATTTATTACATCTAAGCTTTTAGGAGGAGCTATGGACGGTCTGAAAAGGCACAACGTAAATGAAAACGACATCGATGTAGCATGGGTACCGGGAGCGTTTGAAATTCCGCTTATTGCAAAGAAAATGGCGAAAAGCGGAAAATATGACGCCGTGATTTGTCTCGGAGCAGTTATAAGAGGTTCAACAAGCCACTATGACTACGTATGCAATGAAGTTTCAAAGGGAATTGCAGCGGTTTCCATGGATTCCGAAATTCCTGTAATGTTCGGCGTTGTTACTACTGAAAATATCGAACAGGCTATCGAAAGAGCCGGTACAAAGGCAGGCAACAAGGGTTATGACTGTGCTCTCGGAGCTATTGAAATGGTAAACCTTATCAGAGAGATTGAAAAATAATGGCTGATATTATTCTTGATTATGACGGTACTATCCACGATTGTGCAAAAATATATGTTCCGTCCTTCTATATCGGATACAAATACCTTACAGACAACGGTCTGGCGCCGATTCATGAATACAGCTATGAAGAAGTCAGCGGCTATCTGGGATATTCCGTAAAGGATATGTGGAATAAATTCATGCCCGATTTACCGCAAAGCGAAAAAAACACTTGCAGTAAAATAATCGGCGATGAAATGATGAAAATGATAACCGAAGGTCAATCGGTACTTTACAGCGGAGCCGAAGAAGTACTGAAACGCCTTAAGGAAAGCGGACACAATCTAATTTTTTTGAGTAACTGTATGCATGATTATATGGAAGCCCACCGAAAAGTTCACCGTCTTGACAGATTTTACTGTGATTTTTATTGTACTGAAGATTTTGATTTCGCATCAAAACCGGAGATTTTTACAAGTATCGCCAAAAATCATATCGGTGACTTTATAATTATAGGCGACAGATATCTTGATCTTGAAACGGCATGGAAACATAATCTTAAATCCATCGGCTGCACTTACGGCTACTGCAAACCTCATGAGCTTGACAAAGCGGATATAACCGTATCAGACGTTTCGGAAATTCCAAAGGCAGTTGAAAAGCTGCTATAAATTACAAAATATGCGTGTTCTTCGGAACACGCTTTTATATTTACTGCTGCAAAAAAATAAAGCGTGTTCATAACAAACACGCTTTTTACATGCATTATTAATCTGATTTTTATAATTAACCAGCGGCATTAAGCTTCTTAGCCAGCTGAGCCTTCTTTCTGCTTGCACAGTTCTTATGCATAAGACCCTTAGAAGCAGCCTGATCTACTTTCTTTATAGCAACTCTGATTGCTTCTGCCTTGTCTGCTGTGTTGTTAACACAAGCTGCATCAGCTTTCTTGAGAACAGTTTTAAGATTGGATTTTCTTGCCTTGTTAGCAGCAGCCTTTGTCTTGTTAACCTTAACTCTCTTCATTGCGGATTTAATATTTGGCATTTCGTTGCACCTCCCTGACAAATTATTGAATTATCTGAATCTATTATTGACAAAAATACAAATAATAATTCAGAAAAAGCAGCATAGAATAAAAACAACGCAGGCTTAAAAAGCCGGACACGACCGTTGTTTTAAAAAATACAGATGTAATGATCATCTGTACTGTGCATTCTCTGCACCAACACTAATAATTATTTTACCATTTTATACTTTAAAATGCAATAGGCAATTTCAAAATAATATAACAAAAAAACACGGTTGATTTAAAGCATAATGCACAACTTTTTATTAATAGTGCAAAGAAAGGAGAAAAAATGAGTATAAGAACCGACTTAGCGCTGGAAAGTATTAACGCCGCAAAAATCAGCGAGGGTATAACCAAAACAGAAAGAGGAAAGGCGTTTAAAATTACTGAAATCAATATTGCCGAGGACAGGCACGGCGAAAAAATAGGCAAGAAAAAAGGAAAATATATTACTCTTGAGGGCAGCGTTTTCAGCTGTTTTTCAAAGGATTTCCGTGAAATGTGCGAGGAATTTTCCGAAGAGCTTTCACAGTTTGTTCCCGACGGCAAGGTGCTTGTTGTAGGACTGGGCAACAACGATATAACTCCCGACGCTTTAGGACCGCAAACAGCTTCAAAAATTCTTGCAACACGTCATCTCAAGGAAGAGCTGAAGGACGAGGACGAATTTCTTACCAGTCTGCGCCCTGTAGGCGTACTTGCAAGCGGAGTTTTAGGACAGACAGGCATAGAAACCGCCGAGCTGATAGACGGTCTGATGGAAAAAATAGACCCGCAGGCAATTATCGCCGTCGACGCTCTTGCTTGTTCCGATATAAACCGACTGGGAAAAACCATTCAGCTGTCCGATACCGGTATTTCTCCGGGGAGCGGCGTTCAAAATAAACGCCGTGAGCTTTCACAAGCTACACTGGGCGTTCCGGTTATAGCCGTCGGAGTCCCTACCGTTGTGGATATGCATACAATAGTCCATGACTATACCGGAAATAAAATTGCCGGCAGCATGCCTAATATGATGGTAACGCCCCGTGACATAGACCGTCTTATAGAACGTTCAGCATCAATGATTGCCGCCGGCATAAACATGACACTCCATCCTCAGATGTCATTTGAGGACATTGAGTCAATTATGTTTTAATTGGTATGGTTTCATAATTTTCAATAAAATCAGTATAAAAATTAACCGCTCTTGCGAGAGATGAAATATTTAAATTTTCATTGACCGCATGAGCGGATTTCATTTGTTCGTCCGTCATGGTAAGGGGAACAAATCTCAGTACACAATCGCATATTTTTGTATAATGACGAGCGTCTGTTCCCGCAAGCATTACATAAGGAATTACCGGAATATCACCGAATGTCAATTCGATTTGCTTAACTACTTTTTTATATGCATCGCATTTTGTGTCTGCTGCCGGAGGAATATCAAAACCAGTGATCATTTCCATCCATATGTCATTTTTCTTTGCTATCTTCAGCATCTTGTTTAAAGACGCTTCCAACGGTTCATGTACCATAAACCTCATATTTGCAGTAACCGATGCGGTTTCGGGAATTACATTTGCTCCGTGACTTCCCTCAGCCATTGTAAACACACAGGTTGTAGACACCAATGCTGCCGGCTGCCCTCCCATTTTTCTCATAAAGTAAGGCATAATCGGACCTAAAAGCCATGTGTTTCCAAGTAAAAAACGATATTTAAAAGGCATATAAGGAGCCATTGCCTTATACATTTCCTTAACCGGCTTTGTAAGCTTCAGTTTAAACGGCGGGCGGCTTTCAACTTTATTAATAAGCTTTGCAAGACGTGCAAAAGGATTATGTCTGAATGGAATACTGGCATGACCTCCGTGAGAATGAGCGATAAACTTAACGTTTGCTCTGCCCTTTTCAAGTATTCCGACCATAGCACAGTTTGCTTCACACCCCATCATATTTCCCATTACAGAACCGCCCTCGTCCATTACAAGCTCAGGACGAATCCCCTTTTTGTACATATATTCAACAGTTTTAACGGCTCCGTCCCCTGTTATTTCTTCATTGCAGGAGGAAGCTATGTAAAAATCTCTGTGAGGCTGAAATCCCTTTGATAAAAGATACTCGACGCTTTCCAGTATTGCGCATAACGCTCCCTTGGTATCAACGGTACCCCTTCCCCAAATCTTACCGTCGGCAATTGTTCCGGAAAACGGAGGATACTTCCATTCGCCTACCGCTTCAACCACATCATGGTGAGACATAAGCAGCACAGGAGCTTTGGAAGAGTCTTTACCTTCCCAACGATAAAGGAGCGCTCCGTCAATATCCTTAACTTCAAGCTTACTGTGAATCAGCGGATAAAGCTCTTCAAGACGCTTATGCATCTCATAAATTTTAGTAAGGTCATTACAGCCCCTGCGGCTTACAGACGCCACCTGAATCATACCCGAAAGATGTTCGGCATGCAGCTTAGGAGCAATACCGTCCGTTTCCATGTTATATGGCTTGCCGTCTTTGCATTCTTTTTTTATAAGAACAGCCCGCAGCAAAGCAATTCCCAAAAGCAGTATTATTAATAAAACAACCGAAAGAATTATATATAGTACCAAATAAATCACCCTCCCATATTCATTATTACAATTATAACACAAAATCAGTAAAAATGCAAAAAATTAAGGCGGAAAATCCGCCTTTTTTTATCACTTTTTATAAAACTCGTATTGACTCATTGTTTTTAGACTATAAAGATTCAAATATTCATAATCCGGCATATAGTATCCGTAATAGGTAACATCATTTTCTTCATTAAGAGTATTTGCACCGTTTTCAATGCATTCTTTATTAGTAAGTATAAGGGCATAATAATAATTCTCGTCTACACCGAAGCTTGCCATTGCCGTACGCTGATTTTCAGCCGGAAGCTCATGAGCCTCCTCAAGATATTTAACCGCCTCTTTACCGTTTTTTACAGTAAATGTTCCGGAATAATAATTATCGTCCTTATTTGATTTATCCTTATAAAATTTAAAGGTACCGTCCTTATCAAGCTCTAAAAGCATACCTGAAGTACTCTCCCACTTGTTACCGGTCAAATAATCTCCTTTTTCTTCCGACTCACTGTTTCCGCAGGCTGTCAAAGAAAAAATAATAATCAGTATTATCGGAAAGGTAATAATTTTTTTTAACATAATTTTTCTCCTTAAAATTTTAAGAAAAAAGCTGTGACACCAGCATAATAAAATGATATCACAGACAATAAATAAATTTAAAATAAGGGGTTGGTCGAGGTGACGGGACTTGAACCCACGGCCTCTGCGTCCCGAACGCAGCGCTCTACCAAACTGAGCCACACCTCGACAGCTTTTTTATTATATCATACTTTTTTTGTTTTGTAAAGGGGCAAAGCTTAATTTTTTTTAATTTTATACAGGATTTTCTAAATCAAACGCCCAATACAATAAAAACAGCACAACTAAAGTGTGCTGCATTACATATAATATCAAACGAGCTAAAGAACCAGTGCTAATCCTCAAAAACCAGCCTATAAAACATTTGTGTCTCCATGAACAAAGAGATGGACTGTAAAATTCTTAACTTAACCTTGATTTTAAAAAAACTTAAGCGGCAGGGAGGCCAACATAGCTTAAACGCTAATCAGCACAGCTCAAAACCATTCTTTAACTCGTTTCATATTATATTTATAATAATAAAAATATTTTTTCTATTAAGCATTATGTACTCCTTATTTGGAATATAATAAAATTATGTTGGTTATTATTACCATATTTATATTATAGGGTAAAATAACCTATTTGTCAATAGGGCAATATGCCATAATTAGTATGTATATTTTTGGTAAAGGAGCATAAAAATGCACAATTTAAAGCAGATTAGACTTAAAAAGGGATTAACTCAACTTCAAGTTCAGATGAAAACAGGTATTGACCAAAGCGATTATTCAAAAATGGAACGCGGCATACGTTATCCCACAGTTGAACAGCTTATAATTTTATCTGAATTATTCGGCACAAGCGTTGATTATTTATTGGATCTGACAGATGTCGAGAAGCCGTATCCGAGAAAAACCGGTTCTTGACTTTTATGCATTTTTAGAGTAAAATAATATGTAATAATTATTAGTAAAGAGAGGAATTAATAAATGACTTCCAACAACGATAAATCCATGGATAAAATTGTCGATCTCTGTAAATCCAGAGGTTTTGTATACGCAGGTTCCGAAATTTACGGCGGACTCGCCAACTCTTGGGATTACGGTCCTTTGGGCGTTGAACTGAAAAACAACATCAAAAAAGCATGGTGGAAAAAATTTGTACAGGAAAACCCTAATAATGTAGGACTTGACAGCGCTATTTTAATGAATCCGCAGGCATGGGTAGCGTCGGGACACGTAGGCGGTTTCTCAGACCCGCTTATGGACTGCAAAGAATGCAAATCCCGTCACAGAGCAGACCAGCTAATCGAATCCCAGTCGGATGCCAATCCCGCAGGCTGGAGCTTTGAAGAAATGGCAAAGTTTATTTCCGATAACGGTATAACCTGCCCGAACTGCGGAAAGTCCAACTTTACGGATATTAAGCAGTTCAACCTTATGTTCAAAACATTTATGGGTATTACAGAAGATTCTCAAAATACTGTTTATCTCCGTCCGGAGACTGCTCAGGGAATCTTTGTAAACTTCCTAAACGTTCAGAGAACAACCAGAAAAAAACTTCCTATCGGTATATGTCAAATTGGTAAATCATTCAGAAACGAAATCACTCCGGGCAACTTTATTTTCCGTACCAGAGAATTTGAACAGATGGAAATGGAATTTTTCTGCAAGCCCGAAACTGCCCTCGATTGGTTCGCTTACTGGAAAGATTACTGCATGAACTGGCTGAAGTCCCTAGGCATCAGAGAGGAAAGCTTAAGATACCGTGACCACGACCAGGAAGAGCTTGCATTCTACTCAGAAGCCACAACAGACATCGAATTCAGATTCCCGTTCAAGGAATGGGGCGAGCTGTGGGGTATTGCCGACAGAACCGACTACGACCTCGGCAGACACATGGAATGCAGCGGAAAATCCCTCGAATACTTCGACCCGGATACAAATACAAAGTACATTCCGTACGTTATTGAACCGTCCTTGGGCGCTGACCGTGTAACACTTGCTTTTCTTTGCGAGGCATACGAAGAGGAAGAAATCGCAGAGGGCGATGTAAGAACAGTTATGCATCTTCACCCCGCAATCGCACCTGTGAAAGCAGCAGTGCTGCCACTTTCCAAAAAGCTGGGCGAACAGGCTCGTGAGGTTTACGCAATGCTTGCAAAACACTTCAATGTCGAGTACGACGAAACTGGCTCGATTGGTAAAAGATACCGCCGACAGGACGAAATCGGTACGCCTTTCTGCATTACATACGATTTTGACACACTGGAAAAAGACGGTTGTGTAACAGTGCGCGACAGAGATACTATGGAACAGGAAAGAATCAAGATAGAAGATTTGGTTGAATTCATCAGTAAGAAAATCGAGTTTTAAAAGAATAATAAAATGTATAGAAAAGACGGTCAAATGACCGTCTTTTTTTATATCGGAGAGGTAGATGGGGTGTCGGTATATCATATCAGAGGAGCCAAAGAATCGTAAAGGCATTAAAGGGACATTTTAATACTTACACGGTAAAAATAAATAAAAAAATAAAAGAATGAATTGACAATTAAACATAAAAAAATTATTTATTTTTTACCAAAACTCTTTGGCTCGTCTCATATGACATAAAGTTTATTATAAATATTTATTCTACACAATTATCCTCTCAAATGAACCGAAAAGCCAATTTATAAGCATACTTAAAAAGTCCGACACTGCGGAATTAAAAATAATCATGATTTCTTTTTGGTAAAGAGCGGTAGAACGATTATGATTCTACCTATAAAATTAAAGTTATTAATTGTTACGGCTTTTCGGCTCATTTCAAAGGATAAATCGAAGTGCAATATAGTAACCTCATGTTATTTGTTTTATAAATAAACGTAGATAATCGGTTTGTTTATAGTCAAGCTTCTGAATTTCCTTTATTAGATCATTAGTAACAGTAGGACATTCATCATTATAATTAAAAAATTCCTGCGGAGTTATTTTTAAAGCTTTACAAATCTTAATAAAGTTTTCCATTTTGGGAAACGATTTACCATTTATAATTGGAGTTATGTAACTTTCATTGCACCCAATAGCAAAGCTTAATTGACGTGCATTCATACCTCTTTGCTGCATTAATTTTGCCAAGCGAAGTCCAAATTTATTTAATTCTTCATATTCATGCATTTTTATCACCTGTATAACATTTTACCACATTTATTTTAAAAAAAGTGGTATTCATTACATTAATTTACTATATTCCATTAATGAAAGCCGGATCTTTATCAATTAATTAATTATAACATAAAAAAATAAAATATCATGGTAATCATTACTCAATTTTATTAGGTCATATAGCAATTTTTTCAACACAAATTATATCATATTTTTTTAGTATATATCACTAATTTTAGTATATATCACAAAATTTACGATAAAATCTTGAAACATGACCCTAAATGTGATATAATGATAAATTATACTTAAACAAAAATAAATGGGCGAGTATTGCTCGCCCGAATATTTAACTTTCAACTTTTTTTAATAAATATTTCTTTTCCCCCTTGACAAAAATAAAATCGTGGTATATAATATAGTTAACCACAAAAGAAATGATGTCCATGTTACCACGCATGAAAATGAAAATACCTGAGAGCGGCGACTCTCAGGTATTTTTTTTCGGGCTAATTGTCGGACTTTATATGTCTGTCTAGCCACTTGCAAACACAGTTACCAACTATGCGTGCCGTAACAGCCACTACAAAGGAAATGATGTATTCCATCGTTACCACCTCCCTCCTGACGGATGAAGCCGACAATGTTATAATTATACATTATTCTACATAATTCGTCAATATGTAAAAAAATATTTTTTACCCCTTGACAAAAATAAAATCGTGGTATATAATATAGATGACCAAAGGTAATCAAGTGTTCCATACGAACACATAAGAGATGCAACTCTAAGATTTTTAATTTTTGGGCTATTTGTCGGACTTTTCGTGCCTATCTAACCATTTGCACACAATATTTCCTACTATGCGTGCCGCGACAGCTGCAAAAAAGGATAATATGAAGACCATAAAATTAAAATTTCTGAAAGTTGCAACTCTCAGGTCTTTTTTAGGCTATTTGTCGGTCTTATTGCGGCTTTCTAGCCATTTGCACGCAAAATGACCAAATAAAATCCCCCAGACTAACCATTCTGGGGGTTTTATTTTTTTAAGTATAAGATGATGGTTTCCTGTCAAAATTAAACTTAACTCCTTGCGAAAACTAAAAAACATATTTGTCGGTATTTGTAAATCCGATTGACATTTTACACTAAAAATGCTATTATTATTTAATAAGAAAACTTGATTTACAATTGTATAGAGGGAAAGAGATAGGAATGAAAAAACCATTTAGATTTTATATTTCAGTACTCGGGGCAAAAATTATGATAAAGCTTATGCGACTGATGAAACGCAATGCGACTAATCTTCCCGGAGAAATTATGCTGATTTTTTACCCTGACTTGCTTAAATACTTCGATATGCCGAAAAATGTTATTGCAGTTACAGGTACAAACGGTAAAACCACAGTTTCAAACATGATAGGCAACATACTTAAAGCTAACGGTTACGATATTATCAACAACAGCTTTGGCGGTAATGTGGACACGGGAATAGCGTCGCTGCTCCTTGATAACTGTACCCTGAAGGGCGGTTTCAAAAAGGATACCGCCGTACTGGAAGTCGATGAGCGAAGTGCTGCGAGAGTTCTTCCGTATGTCAAGCCCGACTGGCTGGTGTGTACCAATTTACAGCGTGATTCCATGAAACGAAACGCCCATACGGAATTTATTTTCAACATACTTAACAATAATATTCCGGAAAAAACTAAACTTATCCTAAACGGCGACGACCTTATAAGCAGTCGGCTGGCAGAAAAGAATCCCAGAACTTATTTCGGTATCGACCGACTGGAAAATGAAAACCCTACGTTGGACAATCTTATATGCGATATAGTAAACTGTCCTGTATGCGGAAATAAGCTGGAGTTTTCTTTCCGACATTATAATCATATAGGACGAGCTGAATGCAGCTGCGGTTTTAGTTCTCCGAATATTGATTTTGACGTGAAAGCAAGCGAAAATAACGAGGCAGTAATTATGCATGACGGTAAAGAAGAACGCTACAAGCTGCCTAACAACCGTATTACAGACCTTTACAACACTGCCGCCGCCGTTACATTTTCCCGTACATTCGGACTTTCCTATGAACAGGTTGCAAAAGCAATGTCCGAAGTAAAGGTTGTTAAGTCACGATACGACAGCTTTAACGCAGGCGGAAAAGAAGTACTGGTTTCTCTCGCTAAGGGACAAAATCCTGTGGCATGTTCGGGAGTATGCGATTTTATAAGACGTGAAAGCGGTAATAAAGCTGTAATTATGATTCTTGAGGATCTTTATGACTCAAAGCGTACTTCAGAAAATATTGCTTGGATTTACGAAACAGACTTTGAGTTTTTAAAAGGCGACGACATAAAGCAAATTATTGTAGGCGGAAAAAGAGCCGATGACTATATGGTAAGACTGCTAATTGCAGGTATAGACAAGGAAAAAATCGTCTGCTGCCGAAATGAAACGGATACTCCGGGTTATCTAAAACCGGAACTGTTCGACAAGCTTATTATTATGTACGATCTGTTTAATGTGGAATCCTTGAACAGTATTAAAGAACAGCTGAAAAACTGGAGGTAACTATGAGCATAATTATAGAAGAATTGTTTCCGGAGGTCTGCAATCTTTTTGGTGACACAGGAAATATGCGGTATTTGAAGCTATGCCTTCCGGAGGCTGAATATATCAGTACCAAGCTTAATGACACTCCCTATTTTGCAGAGCACGATGTCAATATGATTTATATGGGACCTATGACCGAACAGACGCAAATTAATGTTATCAAGCGTCTTTTGCCGTATAAGGATCGTATTGCCGATTTAATAAATAAAGGAACAATTTTCCTGATGACAGGAAACTCCCATGAAATTTTCGGTAAAAGCATTAAAGATAAAGACGGCAGTATCACGGAATGTCTGGGACTTATAGATTTTTATGCCACAAGAAATATGATGAACCGTTTCAGCGGTCTGATTTTGGGGACTTATGACGACATTGAAATTGTCGGTTTCAGAGCGCAGTTTACCAACGGATATCTAGGTGAAAATATCGAACATTTTGTAAATGTAACCAAGGGCGAAGGTATGAATAACGACTCTAAATGTGAGGGATTTGTTAAAAACAACTTTTTCGGAACTTATATTTTAGGTCCGATTCTGGTATTAAATCCGTATTTTACGAAGAAAATACTTTATAAACTATGCGGAGAAGAAAAAAAGCTTGCATTTGAACAAGAGGTCATAAAAGCGTATCATTCAAGGATTGAGGATTTTAAGGACAATCATGTGGGGATACATTAAAAAAGACGGCTTTAAGCCGTCTTTTTTTGATGGAAGAAACCAATCCAAAAGTTTAAGGCTTGCGGAATCCAAAGGCAGAGCCTTTGGGCGCTCTCCGCAATTTGTTTATTTCATCTCTCATGACTGATGCTGAATCAAAGAAACCAGTTTCTTTTAAATTTCCTTTTTCTTAACTTTCTTGTCTTGCAACAAGAAAGTAACAAAGAAATGCCCTTCTTTCTTTGTTCACACAAAAGAAAGAAGCAAAGAAATGTAACGACTGCGTAACCCTTTTAAACTATCACGCAAGGTACTCTCCCAAAACTGTACTGAGACATTTCTGCTACTTACGTTCTCCTCTTAATTGAAACCATCTTAATTGGGTGTGAATTTTAGATGATGCGTCTTGCCTTTTATTGGGAGACCTATTAATTCATTAGCAAGATGACGGATAAAGTTTTTTCTTTGCGAGCTTTCTTTTCACATGAAAAGAAAGCGATACGCATTTCTTTGGTTCGTTTCTTGTTGCGAGACAAGAAATGAACAGAAAAATTTCTATTAAAATTTCTTTTAAAAAGAAACTTTAAATATCCAGATTCTCCACATATTTAGCATTTGTTTCAATAAATTCTCTTCTCGGTCCTACCTTATCCCCCATAAGGATTGTAAAGGTTTCGTCTGCTTTAACAGCGTCCTCCATATCGATTTTGAGCATTGTTCTGGTTTCTGGATTCATAGTTGTTTCCCAGAGCTGATCAGGGTCCATTTCACCAAGACCTTTATATCGCTGAACCTCCGGTTTTGAACCGTTTTCTGTAGTCAGTTCTTCAATATACTTATCTCTTTCCTCGTCAGAAAAAGCGTACCTTACTTTTTTTCCTCTAAACACCTTAAACAGCGGAGGCTGAGCAATATATACATTACCGTTTGTTATCAGAGGTCGCATAAATCTAAAGAAAAATGTCAGCAGAAGGGTTCTGATATGTGAACCGTCAACATCGGCATCCGCCATAATTATAATTTTACCGTACCTCAGCTTTGAAATATCGAAATCCTCACCGATACTTGTTCCCAATGCCGTTACTACCGGCTGTAGCTTTTCATTTCCGTAAACCTTGTCAATTCTTGCTTTTTCTACGTTTAACATTTTTCCCCATAGAGGAAGTATAGCCTGATAGCGTCTGTCTCTTCCTTCTTTCGCAGAGCCTCCCGCAGAATCTCCCTCGACTATATAAATCTCGGTAAATTCCGTATCATGTTCTGAACAGTCTGCAAGCTTGCCCGGAAGCGAAGCGCTTTCCATAGCTGTTTTTCTTCTTGCTGTTTCTCTGGCTTTTTTTGCCGCTTCTCTGGCACGCTGTGCCGCAAGTGATTTTTCAAATATAGCCTTTGCGTCTGCCGGATTTTCCTCCAGATAGCACATAAGCTTTTCCATTACCATTTTTTCTATAAAGCCCTTAACCTCCGGATTACCCAATCGTCCTTTGGTTTGTCCCTCGAATTCACATTCTGTGAGCTTAACGGAAATTATTGCTGTAAGACCTTCTCTTACGTCGTCACCAAGTAATTTTTCACCGTCTTTTAGCAGGTTAAATTTTTTACCGTATTCATTGATAACTTTTGTAAGAGCATTTTTAAATCCTATCTCATGGGAACCGCCGTCGGTAGTATGAATATTATTGGCAAAGGAAAGAATAACCTCGTTATAGCTGTCATTATACTGCATTGCGATTTCCGCAAAAGAATCTCCCTGCATACCCGAAACATAAATAACCTTGTCGGAAAGAGATTCCAATCCCTTTGTTTTGTGAATATGTTCAACAAACTGTCTTATACCGCCCTCATAGTGAAGTACTTCACACTTTTCATTTTCCTTGTCACGCAAATCACTGAAAATTATTTTTATACCTGCATTAAGAAAAGCCTGTTCTCTCAAACGTTTCAGGAGTACTTCAAAATCATAGTGAGTGTCTTCAAATATTTCACCGTCTGCTTTAAACATAACAGAAGTACCGGTTTCAGTTGTATCTCCGATAATTTTAAGAGGTTCAGAGTAGTTTCCTCTTTCAAATCTCTGAAAATGTACATGCTCGCCGTCTTTTACAGTCAGCTCCAGCCACTGGGAAAGAGCGTTAACAACAGAAGCGCCGACGCCGTGAAGTCCGCCTGAAACCTTATATCCGCCTCCGCCGAATTTACCTCCGGCATGGAGAATTGTATATACGACAGTTGCCGCAGATATTCCCTCTTTAGGGTGAATACCGGTAGGTATTCCACGTCCGTTATCGGAAACCTTAATAACATCTCCCTCAAGAATATCTACTTTTATTTCCGAACAAAATCCCGCAAGCGCTTCATCTATGGAATTATCTACGATTTCGTAAACCAAATGATGCAGACCCTTCGGACCTGTTGAACCAATATACATTCCGGGACGCTTTCTTACTGCTTCAAGTCCTTCCAGTACCTGTATTTGATTTTCATCGTAATTCTGATTTGCTGACATGTACTTCTCCTCCTCCCCTACTTTTTTGAAAAAAAGTAGGCAAAAAACTTTTATGACGATTTTTATTAACTTGATTTTCTTTTTAAACACTCGCAAAGTCAATTTTGCAGAAAATCAAAGATAAAATTTTGTGAAAAAGCAGGCAAAAAACTTTTATGACGATTTATATTAACTTGATTTTCTTTTTAAACACTCGCAAAGTCAATTTTGCAGAAAATCAAAGATAAAATTTTGTGAAAAAGCAGGCAA
>CATKAZ010000061.1 GCA_949745795.1 uncultured Oscillospiraceae bacterium
AAACCAAAATATAATTTGGTCTTTTGTCAAGGTCGGTTTTGCCATTTCTTCCTTCATGATCTGCACTGAAAGCTCGCTCTTTTGATGCTCTAAATCTTCCATTCTCTGCTTGGTAGAAGCAGTCAAAATTCCTTGCTGAATTGCATTGAGCAGATTATCAATTCCCCTCTGCGTTTCTGCATACTGCTTTTTGAGTAACGGAAGCGTGGTATTTTCTGCATCCTGCATTTCCATTACTTTATCAGCCAGCATTTCAATCAGTTCATCATCAAATATAATTCTGCGAATATAATCAATAACTAGATTTTCTATCCATTCTTTTCTGACAGTTTTCTTGTCACAGCCTTTATGATTCTTGACGCTTACGCATTTATAGTAGCGATGAACTTTCTTTTTCTGGTGACTTGTTCCGCTTTCACCAACCATAAAACACTGACATTTACCGCAAAACAGCTTGGTGGTTAACAGATATTCGTCTTCGGCTTTATGCTTCGCCGGAGCTTTTTTATTTGCTGCCATGCGCTCCTGCACTCGCTCGAATAATTCCTGTGGGACAATAGTAGGAATACCATTCGGCTGGATAATATCGCGATATTTGAATTCACCAATATACTTGCGGTTGTGCAGCATACGGGTTACGCTGTTAATACTGATTTTACCGCCTCGCTTGGTGCGAATACCTTTAATGTTCATTTCATCGGTAATCTCCTGCATGGACGCACCTTCAGCATAGTGCTTAAACGCATCAAGAATCGCAGGGGCGGTAATCGAATCAATTTGATAATACTGATTAGAGTCAATTGTATAACCGATTGGAAGTGTTCCGCCGTTGTACTTGCACTTCAATGCATTTTCAGTCAGTCCACGAACAACCTTTTCTGACAGTTCGGCAGAGTAATATTCCGCCATACCTTCAAGCATAGATTCGAGCAAAATGCCTTCTGCGTTGTCGGAAATCAACTCTGTTGCAGATATGACTTTTACGCCGTTCTTACGGAGAATGGATTTATAATGTGCAGAATCGTAACGGTTACGTGCGAATCGGTCAAGCTTCCATACAATGACAACATTGAAATTTCCGCCTGAACTTTCTTTTATCATCCGCTGAAAATCAGGACGATTATCCGTCTTTGCTGATAGCGCACGATCAATGTATGTATCTATGATTTGTATGTCGTTCTTTTCCGCAAACTCTTTACATTCGCGCAACTGTCCTTCAATTGATTCCTCGCGTTGATTATCGGAAGAATATCGGGCATAGATAATTCCGGTCATTATATCACCTCTATTTTCACACTTGACTAAACCGATCTTGTACCTCGCAAAGTATTTGATACTCAGATTTAGCTACGGTAAAATTAGCCTTTCCTGCTTTCTTCTGCAATTTATCAATCATTACCATCCATTCCGTTTTAGCATTCTTTCCGCCAGTTTTTTTCTTTTCAGAATCTAAAGTGAATTTTTCTGAGAAAATTTCTGACCAATTCTTTCCGAACAGAACAATTTCCTTACATCCGAGTATGTTGACAAATTCCCACCAGTCTTTATCTTCTCCTGTTTCATATTTATTTTTTGAAGCTAATTTACTTGCATTAGTGAAAACAGCTTGTGGTATTTCATATATCCATTTTG
>CATKAZ010000062.1 GCA_949745795.1 uncultured Oscillospiraceae bacterium
AAGCTAATGAATATTATCAAAGAGAATAGATGGATTATCGACGGAAATTACCAGCAATCACTTGAGATTCGTTTAAAACAATGTGATACCGTCTTTCTTATGGATTTTCCGCTAGAAGTATGTCTTTTAGGCGCTGAATCCCGTATTGGTAAAAAACGAGAAGATTTGCCGTGGATTGAAACAAAATTTGATGAAGAATTTAAACAATGGATTATAAATTTTCCTAAAGACAACTTACCCAAAATATATAAACTAATTGAAAAATACCAAGTCGGTAAAAATATTGTCATCTTTAGATCAAGAAAAGAAGCAGATGATTATTTAAATAAACTGCTAAATTACTAATCCTATTTTAAAAACCCGGAAGGAATTCAAATTCCTTCCGGGTTTTATCGTTATTCTGCCTGTGTTTCTTCTATTGCTTCTGTAGATGAAGCTTCAGTTTGTTCTTCACTTTCTGTAATAACAGTTTCAGACGGTATATTTTCTGTTGTTTCGGTTGTTTCAGTCATACCCGAACCATTTTCCTGAAAATCAGTAAATACAATTTCTAAATTAAGATTTGACATACTAAATCCTGTAAGCACTCCGGTCTTATCCAATTTTAACATATATTTTCCCTGTTCCAATTCGCCCTCAATCAATATTTGACCGTCTTTTTCTTCGCCGCTTATTTCAGGAAGTTCAGCTGTAGCATCAACTACTTCAATTAAAGATGAAATAATAGCCTTCAACGGCAATGCACTTTTAGGAACAGAAAAACTTAAACCCTTATAAGACGCTTCAACATTATCATCTCGGTATGACAGCAAAACACCCGCCAAAGTGTTTGGAGAAGAAAATTCAACATCCCAGTTTGCCTTGCCAAGTCTTTTAATACTTGCCTGAAATTCCTGATTATCGTACTTTATCTGGGCACTGACCGTAAATGCTTTATTCAGCGTTGGTTCAAACTTAACATTACTCTTTCCTCCGCAGGCGCAAAGACCGATCATCATAATAAACGATACTAATAAAACAACAACTTTCTTCATATAAAGCTCCTTTAAATTTTTATTAAAGCTTTACATTCCTGTACTTGTATTTTATATTAATTTTTTGAAAACTTCCCCAAGCTCGCCGATAATATCTGTAGCTATCATACTTTGCATCGATTTTTTTGAAGCTGCCAAATCTCCGGCCGCTCCATGCACAAAAGTACCCAAAACAGCAGAATCAACCTTACTGATACCCTGTGCCGCAAACGAAGCAATAATTCCGCTTAAAACATCACCGCTACCCCCTTTTCCCATTCCGGGATTTCCGGTCTGATTAACATAAATATTATTTTTTTCAGCAATTACTGTTCCGGCTCCCTTTAATACAACAACCGCATTATATTCATTTGAAAAATTCATAGCCGTTCCCAGTCTGTCTGACTGTACCTCCGCTGTACTCTTTCCGCATAATCTTCCCATCTCAGCGGGATGAGGAGTTAATATAATGCTTGACTTAGTCTGTCTAATAATATCTATGCTGTCCGATATACAATTTATTCCGTCTGCATCTAAAATTATCGGACAATTTAAATTTTTTAAAAGATTTTTTACTAATTCTTTTGTACCGTCCGTAACTCCAATACCGCAGCCTATGAGTACGGCTGAAGCTTTTTCGGCTGCACGCATAATCGTTTCAAAATTATGTGAGGATATAAAACCGTCTTCATCTGCTTTAAGAGGTTCAAGCATTGCCTCCGGCAGACGATTTGTTATCACAGGGGTTATACTTTTAACTGCCGCAATTTGCAGCAATCCGACACCGCTCCTTGCAGCGGCTTCAGCAGCCATAATACATGCTCCCGGCATTTTTTCACTGCCGCACACAATAAGAAGTCTGCCGAAATTCCCCTTATGTGAATCAGGTTTTTTACGTGGTATTATATTTTTTAAGCAACTGTCACACATTATTTTTATTTTATATTTAAAATTATCAGTATATTCTATAGGTATTCCTATATCGGCAACACAAATTTCACCGCAGTATTCTTTTAACGGATACTGTGTCATACCAAATTTTTCAAATCCAAATGTAATAGTATAATCTGCTTTCAATGTTCCGTCTGATACCTTGCCGTTTCGGCAGTCCCCTCCGCTTGGAACATCAACGGCTATCACAATATCGCATTCACTGCATGTATTAAAAATATCACGCACTGCTTCCGGAAGCTCTCCGTGAAATCCTGTACCGAATGCTCCGTCTACAATAATTTGACGCGGACATGATAACACTTCATCGAATTGTTTATATTTAGATATCCTATCAATCAGTATATTTTTATCAGAAATTATTTCAATCTGATTCATACGTGAAAAATTAAGCTTTGCAATTTCGGTTTTAGGTTCGCCGCAAAGAAGCGCCACAGCGGAATCAATCCCATGCTGTTTAAGATATCTTGCTGCCACAAAACAATCTCCCGCATTATTTCCGTTACCGCAAATAAAAGTAATATCAAATAATTGATTTTTATCCTTATTTTTTTCTATATTGATTATACTGATTATTTTTTCAGCCAAATGCTCACCTGCTTTTTCCATGAGCATTTCATATGTATTACCGTTTCGATCCGATTCCGCCTCAAGATATTTCATTTGTTCCGGTGTAACTATTGTCATTTTTTCACTACCTTAAAAAATCAATCTTTTTTCTTATAAAAAGGCAATGCCCCCTTAAATACTTTTCCGGCAAAATCCGATGAATAATCAATAAAATCAATAGGCATTTTATCTGCGGAAGGCAAGGCTTTTTCAGCTATTTCATTATAAATCGCTGCCGGATTTTCAGGCAGCTTGCCCTCAAGAGCCACAAGATAACTTTCTTTACCGTCTTTAAGCATAACCTTTAAATAAGCCGCATCAATATACTCTTTTTCCCAAAGGCATTCTGAAATTTTTCTTACCATTTCCAGCGGATAATTTTTCGGATCTCCTACAGAAATCTTTGAAGTTTCCTTACTGAAATTCTTTACTGTTTCCGCAATACTTTCAAGCATTTCATTATTTAAAATAAAATTAGTTCCATATGGATTTATAACTATACCATCTGCTTTATCGGCAAAGCTCTGCATATCCTTAAAGCTCACCGCCATACCGGTATATTTTGATTCCATATCATATTTTCTAAGCTCATTCCAGTCTGTAAAAAACGGATAAAAATTTTTTCCGTCTCCGTTTTGCAGCATGGGAAAAGCAACCTGACTATCATCTGTCACATTAAGTTCATTTCCCGTATTACTGCCTAATTTAAGCTTTGAAGTTTCTGCCGGAATAATATATTCCGCCTTGAATATCTCACTAAACAGAAGCTGCCACATATTTTCATTTGCCGGTTGTTTAGAATTCTCCTGCAAAAACCAGTTAAATGTTCTCATAAGATTTCTGTTTACTATGAGCTTTGTATCTTTTGGCATATTTTCAATATCCGGCTTTTGGATAATATCAAATAAATCTAAAGTCAGATATGTCTGACCATTATCTATAACGATACATTCAAAGCCGCATCTGTAAAGATCTCCGAAAAATGCCATTCTATATTCAACTTTATTCTCTACTGCTTTAACCTTAATTCCTCTTTGTTCGGCGTAAACATAATACTTATCAAAATAATCCTTCTCACTGAATATATACGCTGCTGCTCTTCCCTTTTCATTACCTAAATAAAAATTATTTGAAGCTTCCGAAAAGGCTATCCAAATATTTTCAATATTTTGAATCTCTTTAATAATTCGTATGTAAAGCTCCTGATTTTTATTTTTATTAAATTTTACTATTAATTTTTGCAATACTGACATATTTTTACTCCTTATCTGTATTTTATTGTTCTTGACAAATACGGTTTAATACATTGTAATATTTTTTCATTGGGTGAAAAAATCAATCTTGCCGTACCATACTGTTCATTTTTAAAATCTGCAAAAAACGGTTTTTCTTCGTCCCCTACTGCCAAAATAGTAGTACCCTCGAAATTGTCATTCTGAGAAAAGTAATTTCCGAAATCAGTGAATTCTTTTACATCAACAGAAAGAAGCGTTACTCTTTTGCGTTTTGCTATAATTTTATCAATATCAAGCGAACCGTTTGTAACAGTATATTCATACTCAATATTCATTCCCTTAAGCAGCCAGAACGCTCCATATGCGGCTCCGACAGCCGCAAGGATTGCAATCGGCATAATATATATTGTAACATACAAAAGCACGGCAATTAACAGTATTCCACCGGCAGCAATGCCGAGTTTTTTCATTTGGTCTGAAGAGTTTGTCTGTTTTATTACTAATTGTTCAGCATATGTATCCATATAAAATCTCCCTTTTAAAAATCATTTCATTTATGTAAACCCACTATAACGTTTATTATAACACAGTTTTAAAAAAACTTCAACAAAACACTTGCTTTTTTTTAAATAATTGTATATAATATAAAGTAACATGCTGACTGAGAGAGTAAGTATTCCAATTATAAAATCTCAGAGAGAAGCAGTCTGCGGCTGAAAACTGTTTCGTTTTTAGGAATGCTGAAGTTCACTCACGAGTGGCAGAACCGAAGTAACGCTGTTTATTGTAAGTTTTGACGTATGGTCTGCGTTAAAGACCGGAGAGTGTCGGCTCTTTAGAAATGGGTGGTTTATAAGCAAGTATGTCTTGTCCTGTTGAGGGCAGGGCTTTTTTTGTGCGGTCTTTAATTGATCGCTCTATATAATAATCCGACAAATAATTTATATTTTTATGAGGTGATTAAATGAAACAGCAGCTGGAAAATATTGAAAATGCGGCTATGGCAGAAGCGTCCTCAAGCGATTCTATAAAATCTCTGGACGAACTGAGAATCAAATATCTCGGAAAGAAAGGCGAACTTACAGCTATTCTTAAACAGATGGGAAAGCTTTCTGCCGAAGAACGTCCGATAATAGGACAGTTGGCAAATAAAGTAAGACAAGACATCGAGGAAGCTATTACCGGTAAAATGTCAGCATTAAAAGCCAAAGAAAAAGAACGAAAAATGTCCGCAGAGTCAATTGATATAACTCTTCCGGGCAAAAAACAAAGTATCGGTAAGCTTCACGCGCTGAAAATAGTTGAAAATGAGATTAAAGAAATCTTTCTTGGTATGGGCTTCAGCGTCGCTGACGGTCCGGAAGTCGAATATGACTATTATAATTTTGAAGCTTTAAACCTTCCTCCCGACCATCCCGCAAGAGATACGCAGGATACATTCTACATTACAGATAATATTCTTCTTAGAACTCAAACGTCTTCCGTACAGGTACATGTAATGGAAAACCAGAAACCTCCTATCAGAATTATTTCACCAGGCTGCGTTTACCGTTCAGACGCCGTTGACGCTACACACTCTCCTCTCTTCCACCAAATCGAAGGACTTGTCGTTGATAAAGGAATTACAATGTCTGATCTTAAAGGTACTTTGGAAACTCTTATGAAAAAGCTTTACGGCAATGACTGCAAAATCAGACTCAGACCTCATCACTTCCCATTTACAGAACCAAGCGCAGAAGTTGACGTTATGTGCTTTAACTGTCACGGCGAAGGCTGCCGCATATGTAAGGGAGAAGGTTACATCGAACTTCTCGGTGCAGGTATGGTTCATCCTAAGGTTCTTGAAGGCTGCGGTATTGACAGCAGTGTTTATTCCGGATTTGCTTTCGGTATGGGTCTTGAAAGAATAGTCATGAGAAGATTTAATATAAGCGATATGCGTCTTCTTTTTGAAAACGACTTGAGATTCTTAGAACAATTTTAATAGGAGGTAAAGTATGAATTTATCAATGAAATGGATTAACGATTACGTTGATCTTAAAAATATAAATATAAAACAGTTTTGCCATGAAATGACTATGAGCGGTTCAAAGGTTGAAGGCTATGAAACCGAGGGAAGTGAAATTTCAAATGTTGTCATCGGAAAGCTTCTTTCTGTTGTTCCACATGAAAATTCCGACCACCTTGTAGTATGTCAGGTTGAAGTAGGAAAAGATGCTCCTATTCAAATCGTTACAGGCGCTCCGAATGTCAAAGCAGGAGATGTCGTACCGGTCGCTTTGGACGGTTCTACCCTGCCGGGAGGAGTAAAAATAAAAAAAGGCAAGCTCAGAGGCGTTGAAAGCAACGGTATGCTTTGCTCCCTGGGAGAACTCGGTCTTACGGTACACGATTTTCCTTACGCTATTGAGGACGGTATTTTTATTATTGAAGAAGATTGCAGTATCGGCGAAGATATCCATGAAGCTTTAGGTCTTAACGATACCTCCGTTGAATTTGAGATCACTTCAAACCGTCCAGACTGTCTTTCCGTTACAGGTCTTGCAAGAGAAGCGTCTGCCACCTTTGATCTGCCGCTTAATATTCCCGTACCGTCTTTTAAGGGAGTGGACGGAGATATAAATGAAATACTCAAAGTAGATATAAAAAATACCGAAAGCTGCAAACGTTACTGCGCAGGTATTGTAAAAAATGTGAAAATCGAACCGTCTCCAAGATGGATGAGAGAAAGACTCAGAGCAAGCGGTATCAGACCGATTAACAATTTTGTCGATATTACAAATTATGTTATGCTTGAATACGGTCAGCCTATGCATGCTTTCGATTTAAGATATGTTAAGGATTCTCATATTAATGTCAGAAACGCTGTAAACGGTGAAAAGATTACTACGCTTGACGGTATTGAACGTGAATTGTCAGATGAAATGCTTGTTATTGCAGATTCCGAAAAGCCTGTTGCAGTTGCAGGTGTAATGGGCGGCGAATACAGCGGAATCATGGACGATACAACAACAGTCGTATTCGAATCCGCTTACTTTGAACCTGTTCAGGTTAGAAGGACCTCAAAAAAGCTGGGTCTAAGATCTGACGCTTCCGCACGTTATGAAAAGGGCGTTGACACGCTTATCAGTATGACTTGCTTAAACAGAGCTTTTGAGCTTGTTGAAATGCTGGGCGCAGGCGAAGTCGTTAAAACTGTTATAGATAAGGATTTTACTGATAAAAATCTTAAAACAGTTGAATTCAGCGCTGATTGGATCAACAATTTCCTCGGTACCGACATTCCTGAATCCGACATGATAAAATACCTTAATTCTTTGGGATTTTCTGTAGAAAACGGTAAAGTTATCTCTCCAAGCTTCAGAATCGATATAGAATACAAAGCCGATATTGCAGAAGAAGTTGCAAGAATATACGGCTACAACAATATTCCGTCTACTCCTTTCAAGGGTGTTGCAGAAGCAGAATACACACCGGAACAGAAATTCACAAGAACTATTGAAAATACAATGACTGCTCTGGGCTGTTATGAAATTTCCACATTCTCATTTATTTCACCAAAGTATTTTGATAAAATAAACCTTTCTGCGGACAGCAAACTCAGAAAAACCGAAACCATTATAAATCCCCTTGGCGAAGATACAAGCGTTATGAGAACTACAATTATTCCGTCAATGCTTGAAATTCTTTCCAAAAATTATAACAACAGAAATTCTGAAGTAAAATTATTTGAATTGGGCAAGGAATATCTTCCGACTGATCCTGATAAGCTTCCTGAAGAACCGCTTCGTCTTGCTGTCGGCATGTACGGCGGAAATATAGATTTCTATGATATCAAGGGAATTGCAGACGCTCTTCTCAAAACAGTAAGAATTTATGACTGTGATTATGTAAGAACTTCCGATTCAGACGCCTTTGACGAAGCAAGCGCTTTCCACCCGGGAAGAAGCGCCGTAATTTTAAAGAACGGAAAAGCAATCGGTATCCTCGGCGAAATCCATCCGGACGTTGCGGAAAATTACGGAATTGAAGTCAAGGTTTATGCGGCAAAGCTTAATGTTCCTGAAATGCTGGAACTTTCAGAAAAGGAAATAACATATAAGCCTATGCCTAAATTCCCTGCCACTACAAGAGATTTAAGCCTTATATGCGATGATAACCTTCCGGCCGCATCAATTGAAAAGGCAATAAAAAAAGCAGCCGGAAAAGTTCTGGAAAAGGTTACATTATTTGACGTATATAAAGGTAAGCAGATCGAAGAAGGAAAGAAAAGTATCTCTTATTCCATAAGTATGCGTTCTCATGACGGTACTCTCACTGACGAACAAGCTGATTCAATCATGAACAAAGTTCTTAAAGCGCTTAAAGATATAGGCGCAGACCTTAGAATGTAAATTTATATAAAAAATTGCCCGCCTGTAACGGCGGGTTAATTTATCTTAATTCCAATTCCAAACGGTCTTCGATAAGCCGATAAATAAACTTTTGTATTACTATGTAAAGAACAAGTGTTAAACAGGCAAATATAATAGTTTCAACCAAAAAATTCAGGTTATCAAGATGTATAAGTCTATCTGTCACAGCAACTATCTGCATTGATAATACCGCTGAAATTATGGGTATTATTAAATTATCTGAAAAGCTGAATTTTATTCCGGTAATTTTGATTATCATAATCATTCTGGTTATATTACATACTATGTTACTTGCTAAATAAGATACTACTATCCCGTAAAAACCGAATATCGGAACGCAAATAAGAAGTACTGAAATTCTGATAGTATATTCAACAAGATAATTCAATGAAGAAAAACTATGCTTACCCATTCCCTTCAAAATACCTTCAAGTATAATTTCCAAATAAATAAAAGGTACTGCCGGAGCTAAAATAGATATAATTTTACCAGCAAAATAATCACCGCTCATAATATATCCTATTTCTTTGCCGAAGCATAAAAAAATCACTGCCGTAAAAATAGAAAAACTGAATGTGTATCTCAACACTTTATTTATAAGCCTTGCATTCCCGGCGGAATTATCCGCACTGCGCTCTCTTGCCAGCTCCGGTACAAGAATACCGGACAGACTGCATAATATACTGGAAGGAAAAAACAATGCCGGAATAACTATAGCTTCAAATATACCAAACTGACTAAATGCCTCAGATGTAGAATTTCCGTATTGCTTAAGCGTAAGAGGCACAAGAGCATCATTAGCACTGCTTAAAACAGAAGTAACAATACTGTTAAAAAATATTGGAACAGATGAAAAAACAAACCTTTTCAAACGTATTGAACAATCACAGCAGCACGCTTTTCGCAGTTTTAAATAAAAAAACATTAAAACTATACAGCTTACAATTTGTCCTGCCGCTATGCTGACTGCAAATGCGGTAAGCGTATTAATTTTTCCATTTAAAATCATAAATTCCGCAAAAAATGCAAATAATCCGGATTTTACTAAAAATTCAAGAGTACTTCCCGCAGCTGCTGCCGAAACATTTCTTACTGCATTAAAATAACCCTTTAAACATGAATTAATTGAAGCGAAGGGCAATATCATCGCCAAAATTTTTACCGGAGCTATTAACTGCTCCGTTTTTAGAATCCTAGTACTGATTAATTCAGAAAATGTAAAAACTATTATTCCTATTATAACACTCAATGTAACAGAACTTATAATTGAATATCTGAACACCTTATTTGGATTACCGCTTTTCTTACCTATTTCCTCAGAAATAAATCTGCTGGAACATAAATAAATATTACCGCTGGAAATAACCGTAACAAAGAAAAAAAATGATCCTATAAGGGAAACCATACCCATAAGCGACGATCCAAGCTTTCTTGTTACAAAAACATTCAAAAGCAATGACAGTCCCTGAAGTATTAATTCAATAGCTGTCAAAAAAAACGTATCCCTTATTATTTTATTCTTATTCATCGATTCATTATCCTCCTGACAAGTTGACTTATTAAAGTCTATTATAAAATCAGAAGAATAATTCTTTAATTAACTTTATTTTTATTGACGTTACATAAAAATTCATATATAATAATATATGAAATAAAATTCGGAGGTTAAATTGTGAAAAAATTAGTTTCTGTATCAATACTCAGCGCCGATTTTCTTAATCTTAAAGAAGAACTTGACAAAGTAAAAAACAGCGGCGCTGATATGATTCATTTTGATGTAATGGACGGAGTATTTGTAAATAACATTTCTTTTGGCTTTCCTGTTCTGAAAACTGTAAATGAATATTCGGACATGTGTCTTGATGTACACCTTATGATAACCGATCCTCTTAAATATATTGAACAATGTGCGGCAGACGGTGCCGATATCATTACTTTCCATATTGAAAGCAACAGCAATATTAATGATACTATCAGCGCTATAAAGAAATTTAATGCCAAAGTGGGACTGTCTATTAAGCCCAATACCCCGTTTGAAGAAGTTATACCGTATCTTGATAAAATAGATATACTGCTGATTATGACTGTAGAGCCCGGTTTTGGAGGACAGTCATTTATTACCGATACACTTGAAAAAATACAAACTGCCAAAGCATATATTACCGAACATGATCTTAATGTAAAAATTCAAGTAGACGGCGGAATAAATGAAGAAACTTCTGTCCTTACCGGTAATGCCGGAGCTGAAATAATGGTTGCCGGAAGCTATTTGTTTAAAAGTGATAATATGAAAAACTCCGTTAATTTACTAGCCGGCATATAGTGATACCTTTTCTACAGCCTTATCATCATAAACACACTGAAAATATTCTTTAGTTGCTCCTGCATTGATTTCATTTCCGTTTATAATACTGCTGTATTCAGAAGAAATTTTTATAATATTATCATAATCATTTTTTATCCCTAAAATTAATCTGATATGATGATTGTTGCAATATAGTTTACTGAATCTTATACTGAACGGAAAATTTATACTGATATAATCACATAAATCTTTAAGTGATTCGAAGTTTTCAAACTGGCATATGATATTTTTTCTTATATGCCTTTTTACTGAATTTTTTGAAGAATATGAAATAAATATAAGGCATCCGCTTTTCTGCGAAAAAACTTCCACATATAATTTTTCATTACTTATATTTATTCCCAAAAGTTCAGATATTTCATCTGACATTATTAATATCAGATTTTTTATACAGTCCGCATCAATATATGCAAAGTTTATGTTAAATCTGTCCATATCGTTTTTATCCAAACAAATTTTCATTGCATAATCATTTAATTTATTAATGGTCATTATTTAACCTCCATTATTATAATTACCAAAAAAACAATATATAATTATTTTATTCATTAAAAATTTAAGTGTGTTATTTTTTCATAAAAATATATTCTTTGGAGACAAAAATGAAAAAGAAAAAAAATGTTTACAAACCTAAACGGCATCCTCACCTTGCTGAAAATATATTTTCAGTGTTCTTTACTGTTATAATTGCGGCTTTTTTTACTGTCATTGGGTATAGTGTTGCCAAGCCCTTCGGTGAAATAGGCGAAGCAAAAGACAGCGGCAGTTCTTCTAATAATGCCGAAAGTACAATAAGCTATGACAAAGATGCGGAAAATATCTCAAAAGGTACCAAAGCATACTGGCTAAAAGATACCGAAATAGAAAGTATTGAATCACTTGAAAGTATGCTTGATAAAGTAGACAAGAATTATAACATGGTAGTTATTCCTTTGAAATTAGAAGGAGGAAAACTTAATTATAATACATCCAATGAAGGAGCTGTTCTCGCAGAATCGGGAAACGAAATTTCAATAGCTTCTATAACCGAAACCGTAAAACGCTATGGCTTTACTCCGGCAGCATCAATTAATACAATGCAGGATAATCTGTATCCCAAGGCAAATAAAAATTCAGGTTTTCTTGTAAAATCCACAAAATCATTATGGTTAGACTCTTCTCAAAAGGATAAAGGCAAACCTTGGATGGACCCTGCTTCATCCAGTACCAAAGAATATTTATCATCTATCAGCGGTGAAATAGCCCAAGCCGGATTTGAATATATTATCAGCACAAATGTTGAATACCCGGCATTCAGTGAAAATGCTCTAAAAGAAATCGGTGAAAGTGTTACCGAAAGTGATCGTTATCTTAATCTTATTGATATTATAAACTCTATGAATAAAACTGCTGAAAGCAAGGACAGTAAAATGTGGATAGAAATTCCGGCTTATGAAATGCTGACCGGATCATGCGAAGTATTTCAGCCTATTTTGTTGAATACACAAAAATATGTACTAAAAATCGATCTAAGCAAATTTAATTCGGAAATAACCTGTAATGGTAAAAAAATTGATTTTTCCTCTATGTCTATTAATGATAAAATCAAAAAAATTTGTGAGGAAACAGAAAAATTAATTTATAAAACTTCCTTCATACCGGAAATCACATCGCTAACACTTACAAATCAACAAAAAGAAACTATAATCAGTACATTTGAAGAAATGAAATATGATTCTTTTATTATAAGATAATTTTTTTAATCTCCCGTTTATTTAACCTGCGGGAGACTTTTTATTATATATTTAAAGTTTAAGAAAAAATAATAAAAAAATTCCGGTAAATATTCCAAATATCATTGCATTTCATAAGAAAATATGATAAAATTAATTTCTGTAAACTAATCTTATGAAATGAAAGGCCGTGATGTTAGGGTTGGAAAAAAAGTTGGCATTGTATGGGTTTAATAACCTCACAAAGACTTTAAGCTTTAATATTTATGATGTCTGCTATGCTAAAAGTAAACGTGAACAAATTGATTATATCAGATATATTGATGAACAATATAATTCTGAACGCCTTACAAAAATACTATGTGACGTCACTAAAATGATTGGCGCTACCATTTTAAATATATCAAAACAGGATTATGACCCTCAAGGAGCTTCTGTAAATATTCTTATTGCGGAAGGACATGTCAGTCCGGAAAATATTGACAAATCCTGTAATCAGGGACTTAATTTCGGTCAGAATGATACTATACATGCACATCTTGATAAAAGTCATGTTACTGTCAATACATTTCCTGAATCCCATCCGGAAAATACTGTATGTACCTTCAGAGTAGATATAGATGTTTCAACATGCGGCGAAATCTCTCCTCTGAATACTCTGGATTATCTTATCAGCAGCTTTGATTCTGATATCATAACGATTGATTATCGTGTTAGAGGCTTTACGCGTGATATGTGCGGTAAAAAATATTTTATAGATCATGATATTACTTCTATTCAAGATTATATTGATGAAAAAACACTTACTAAATATGATGCTATAGATGTAAATGTATATCAATCCAATATATTCCATACCAAAATGCTTATTAAAGAAATTCAGCTCCAAAATTACCTCTTCAATACTGACGTATATGAACTTCCTCCAACAGAAAGACTTGATATTACAAATAGCTTAAGAAGAGAAATGATTGAAATTTTCAGCGGAATGAATATTTACTGAACGGAGGCTTAACTATGATATTTTCTCAAAGTAAAGCTCCCGTATTGGAAGCTATGACTCAGCATCTTCAAAACAGAGTCGTTCCCTTTGACGTTCCGGGCCACAAAGGAGGAAGAGGGAATTCGGAACTTACTGACTTTTTAGGTAAATCCTGCCTTAAAGCCGATGTAAACTCTATGAAACCATTGGACAATCTATGCCATCCGGTTTCAGTTATAAAGGAAGCCCAGGATTTGGCTGCTGAAGCTTTCGGAGCTAAACATGCATTTTTTATGGTAAACGGTACTACAGGCTCAGTTCAGACAATGATCATGACAGCATGCAAATCCGGAGACAAAATTATAATGCCGAGAAACGTTCACAGAAGCGCTATAAATGCACTTGTTGTTAACGGAGCTATACCTGTCTATGTAAATCCGGGAACTAACAAGGAACTTGGCATACCTTTGGGTATGTCCGTAGAAAACGTTAAAAAGGCTATTGCCGAAAACCCTGATGCTAAAGCTGTTCTTATAAACAATCCGACATATTACGGTGTATGCTCGGATCTACGTGAAATAGTCCGCATAGCCCATGAAAACAATATGCTCGCTCTTGTGGACGAGGCTCACGGTACTCATTTTTATTTCGGAGAAAATATGCCTGTTTCCGGTATGGCGGCAGGTGCTGATATGGCTGCTGTCAG
>CATKAZ010000063.1 GCA_949745795.1 uncultured Oscillospiraceae bacterium
AAAAGAAACACCCTTCTTTCTTTGTTCACACAAAAGAAAGAAGCAAAGAAAGGTAACGACTGCGTTACCCTTTTAAACTATCACGCAAGGTACTCTCCCAAAACTGTACTGAGTCATTTTTGCTACTTACGTTCTCCGCTTTAATGCTATTGTGGGGCAATTATTTCTTCGTCATTACTTATTTCTTATGTGCATCAGGGTTATCTGTTCTGCCAAGTAGATAGTCAGTGGATACATCAAAATATTCAGCTATTTTTTTTAATGTTGCAGATCTAATATTATCTTTTTTCCATGTTTGCAGATTTCCCTTGCTACCTGTTATTTGTTCACACAAATATGTTATTGATATTCCATTTTCATTACATAGAGATTTTATAAGTTCGTACATTTTTCAATACTCCTTTTGTTTGATTTAACAAATATAGCAATACTTTTTTGTGAGTTTTCGCCAAAAGTGTAAAATTTTGCACAAATCTATTGACAAGTGCGGTATTTTGCACTATAATAAAATTAAGCTATTGGAAAAGTTTAAACACTAAACGGACTAAAACAATACATTTAATCACCTTCATAATAAAACCTTTGTTTTAGTCCGTCAATAGCTAAGTTTTTGAATGGAGAGATAAAAATGACCAATCAACAATTTGCCGAAAGATTACAACAGCTTAGAAAGAAAAAAGGCATTACACAAAGAAAATTGGGGTTTGAGTTATATTTAACCCAAAATTCTATTAGTCAATTTGAAAACGGCAAACGTCATCCGGATTGTAGATTATTGGTCCTCGTTGCCGATTATTTTAATGTTTCTGTTGATTATCTTCTTCAGCGTACTGATAATCCACATCTTATTAAATAACTATTTTTCTTAAAATTAACTTTGCGAGTCTTTAGAAACTGTTTTAAGTTGCTTTTGCCCGGCATAAAAGTTTTTGCCAAGCTTTTTTCAAAAAGCGGAGTTTTCCTCAATTCTCTATAGAGTAAACCATCGTGAATTTATTAAAATAAATCAGTTAACTAAGCTCGATTTAAAAGTTTTTTGCTTACTTTTTTTTCAAAAAAGTAAGGGACGCTATAAAAAAGCGTCCTTTTTTTATCAGTGAAGCACATTAAGAAGTCCGCCGACGATTGGAAGTTTTTTAGCTTTGCCTTGAACAGCATTTGCAATACCAATTATAAGGAGTGCAAGAGATGTCAGACTAAATACAGCGGAAACCAGTGTAGGCAGAATAGGAACCCATTCTAAAACGAATCCCAAAATACGGCTGGCAATATTAAGAATAATGCAGGTCAAAGTCATGATAAGACCCTGATTTGCGTGAAATTTAGCGTATGGGGACTGTGTTGCAAGCATAGGAACAATGAACAAAATCGGTATGTAAGCGATTGCGGAAATTGCTTTGTTTTGTTCTATATCATTTGTATCAAAACTACCGGTAAGATCTTCTGTATCAAACAAATTATTGTTATTCATTTTTATTACCTCTTTCTTTTTGATTGTTTTAGAAACTCTGATTGCATTCAGCGTTTTCTTAATAATATCATATTATAATATACTTTTCCATAAGCAAAAATATTTTTGTGTAATTTTCTAAATTTTACGATTGTTACACTGAAAATTTGTGCAATATTTCTGATTATTGTCCAGCTCGCTTATAGCTTTAATAAAGCTTTCAACGTCTGCAAAGTCCTTGTATACCGAAGCAAAACGTATGTACGCTACTGCGTCGATCTCTTTTAATTGTTCAAGGATCATGTCGCCGATTTCAATTGTAGTCGCTTGAGTAATCAACGCATTTGCGTAATAATTTTCAACATTATCTACAATCTTATTTACCTGTGTAACATTTATAGGACGCTTTTTTATCGCATTATAAATTCCCCTGATAAGCTTGCTGCGGTCAAAAGGCTCAAACGAACCTTCTTTTTTATGGACCATAAGCAGCGGCTTTTCAGTAGTTTCAAATGTAGTAAATCTTTTTGCACATCTTGTGCATTCACGGCGGCGGCGTATTCTCATATCCATCGGACGTGTATCAATAACTTTTGAATCTTCATATCCGCAGAAAGGACATATCATAAATTTGTCTCCTTTTATCGCTGTTAAATTTATTTGTGAGCTTCAATCATTTTATTTAATATGTTATAACTGTTTATCAAATCGGAAATTGCGTCAAAGTTACTTCTGTAAAGCTCCAATATTACCGAACTTTCCGGACTTTCTTCCGCTAATATTCCTATAAACTTTTTTATGTTAAAGCGTCCCTGACCGATTTGAAGACAATCTCCCATTTCGCCATGGTCACTGATATGAACATGAACAACATGACTTTTTAAAGTCCGGAGAATATCAAAGCTGCTTTCATTTGCTCTTACAGCCTGTTTGGTATCAAGAACAAATTTTGCATTGTCCCCCAGATGCTTTACCATTTCTTTCATAAAACTTAAAGATCCGCTTGAGCATCTGGAAACATTTTCCTGCGCAGCTGTTATTCCAAACTGTTTGGCGGTTTCGATAAGCTTTAAAAATCTTTCACAATAAAGTTCACATGGAATTTGCAGTATTTTTTTATTACCATGGAAAACAAAAATTTTTGCTCCCAGTATATTCATTGCATTAAAATACTTTTTGTAATATTCCAATGCATCATCAACACGGCGCTCATATGCGGAAAAGAACATCATAGGTTCCATGGCACATGTATACGGGTGCATTGAACGGCAGGATACCTCAAAGCGTTTAAGAGTATCTGCGATATTACTGACATAGGTTTTGTTTAGTTCACTGTCTGAATTTACAAAAATTTCAATATGACTTATACCGTTAACAGCAAGGTCATAGACAGATTCTTCAAGCAGTCTGGGATATAGACATGCCGTTGAAACACCGGCTTTCATCGCATGTAACCTCCGCATAGAATAATTTCAGTTATCATTTATTATAACAAAAAAATATGAAATTTACAAGCTTTTTCACAGATTAAACACCTGTTTACTTACCTGTCGAGCCTTATATAACATCTTTCATAAGACTAAAGACGATATAAAAGTTTTTTGCTTACTTTTTTTCAAAATTTTTTCTTTAATTCTCTGTAAAGTAAGCCATCGTGAATTTATTAAAATAAACCAGTTAACTAAACTCGATTTTAAAGTTTTTTGCTTACTTTTTTTCAAAAAGCGGAAGGGAATCCCTCATGTTGAAGGATTCCCTTAGAAGTTTATTTTTTCTTATTTGACTTAGCTTTTTTCTCATTCCACCAAACCCACAGAGGTGAAGCGATACAAAGACTGGCATATGTTCCGGCAATCATACCGACAATCATAGGAATTGAGAAACTGAGAATTGAAGATACATGGTAAATTGAAGCTACGATACTTACAATAAGCATTGTTGAAACTGTTGTAACAGAAGTTCTGATAGAACGTCTCAGAGACTGGCTTGTACTAACGTTTACAAGCTCTGCAACAGAAGCCTTAGGCATACTGTTCTTGTTTTCTCTTATTCTGTCATAAACCACGATAGTATCGTTTACCGAGTAACCGAGGATTGTAAGAATAACCGCCATAAAATTAGCGTTGATTTCATAGCCCATTACAACGAATGTACCGAATACGAAAATCAAGTTGTGGAGAAGTCCGATAACTGCGCATACGCCTGCGGACCAACCGCTTATTTTCTTAAATCTCAAAGCTATATATATAATTATCAGCGCTGCGGCAAGGATAGACGCAATTGCACATTTTAAGAAAAATTCCTTACCCGATGTAGGATTTACATCATTTGAGTCAAGAAGTTCAACCTTATTGTCTGGGAATTTTTCCTGAAGAAGCTCTGTAAGAGCAGTCTGATTTTCCACCGACAGACCGGTATCATAGCTGAAAGAAATTGAAAAGCTGTTTGAATCGTTTGACAGGTTTTCACCCTCCTGAATTACAACAGGAGTTTTCAGCAAATCTTCAACATCGGACTGCACATCCTTAATCGAAGCGTCTCCCTCATAGGAATATGAAATAATAGTACCGCCCTTAAATTCAATGGCAATTTCAACGCCCTTGATTACTGTTATTACAGCAATAGCGGCAATAAGTGCAAGAGAAATGATAAACCAAATCTTTTTCTTTCCTGAAATATCATATACTTTATTATTCATTGCTTGCACCTCCGTAAAGCTTCTTATTTCTGAAGACTTTGAATCTTGAAAGTGAAGTAACCATAAGTCTTGAAGCGAATACACCCATAATGAAGTTTAAGAGCGTACCTACAAACAGTGTAAAGCCGAATGAGTAAATAACGCCTTCTGTAGTAGCGCCGATTCCGAACAGACTGAGTACCTTATTTAAGCCTGACGCCAAGAAGCTGTCAGGGGTACCAAATGCTGCCATAAGAATAACGGCAACTATCATACTTGTAAGATTTCCGTCCAAAATTGAAGAGAACGCTCTCTTGTAGCCTGATCTCAATGAAGCATCCAGACTCTTACCTGCATTAAGCTCTTCTCTTATACGTTCACCGGTAATAACATTAGCGTCAACACCCATACCGACTGTGAGTATAATACCTGCAATACCCGGTATTGTCAGAGTTGAACTCGGCATAAATCCGAACCATCCGGAGATACATGCAAGAGTAACGGCAACCTGTCCGATAATTGAAATTGCCGCAACAAATCCCGGAATCTTATAAAAGAACGTCATATAAATTGCAATAAATGCAAAAGCGATCAGACCGCTTATGATCATAGCCTTCAGTGCGCCTGTACCCAAGGTTGGGGAAATCGTCTTAAAGCTGGATATTTCAAGCTTAAAAGGCAATGCGCCCGAATTGATTTTATCTGCTAAACTCTTAGCGCTTTCAGCGGTAAAATTACCTGAAATAACTGCCTGACCATTTGTAATAGCTTCGTTTACAGAAGGATAAGAAATCATATCATTGTCCATCCAAATAGAGATTACTTCCCCTGTTCCTGCCATTGAAGATGTTACGGCGGCAAAAGTTTCTTTTGCTGTTTCGGAAAGCTCCAACGATACAACATATGAATATGTACCGTCATTTTCCGGCTGTCTCATAGGTTCAGCCTTCACAACGTCGCTTCCCTGAAGTACAAGATCGCCTGCGGGAGAACCGTCCTCATTTTTATCGGTTCCGACTCTGAATGACAAAACTGCTGTTTCACCCAGTTCCTTAACGGCAGCCTTAGGATCAAAATCCTTTTCGCCTGCCTGCCATGGGAATCTTACTATAACTCTGTCATTTGCGTTATCCTGATAAACTTCACTGTCGTTGATTTTCAGTGAGCTTAGTCTCTGCTTGATAACTTCCATAACGGAGTCAAGCTGTTCATCTGTTGCGTCGACGCCGTTTTCCGGAACAAATGTTACGTCAACACCGCCCTGAATGTCGATACCCAGACGAATGTCGTTGACGCCTTTAATGCGTGTTTTGGTTATATCGCCGTACTGTGTGGTAAAGCCCAATATAACAGACGCTGCAAAGGCAATTATAAGAGCAAAAACTATAAAAAATACAGGTTTTTTTGCTTTTTTCACATTCAAGCCTCCTAATTCAAATTATTCATTACGGCATAGTATTATTGTTATGCCGACAATTAATATTATTATATTATCATTTAACAGTAATGTCAAGGGTATTTATAGTTTTTCACCATTTTTCACAAGCTTTTTAGAAAAGCTTTGTTGAAACTATAGTAACCATTTATTTTTTATGCGATTTTGGATTATCTGTTCTGCCCATAAGATAATCGATAGAACAGTCAAGATAATTTGCAATTTGCTCGGCAATTGCTACAGAAGGAGTCCAGTCTCTTTTTTCCAAATCATATATTAATCCTTTTCTAATCCCACATTCTGAAAGCATTTTAGAAACTGATATTCCTTTATCTTTACAGGTTTCTTTTATCATTTTGGCAAGTTGTGCATTATTCATAATAAAAATCTCCTTTTATTGTGCATATATACAAAATGCGAGAAATATCGTAACTGTTGTTGATATACGAGAATTAGCGTAGTATAATTAATCTAAGTTATTAAGAAAATATAAAAATTCTAAGTAAATTATCTTTAATTATATCATTTAGGTATTTATCAGTCAATGACTTTATTTCTTATGCGAATTTGGATTATCCGTTCTGCCCATAAGATAATCGATGGAAATATCAAAATAATTAGCAATTCTTAATAAAATTTCACCATTGGGAATTGCACCTTTTTTCCATTTTGTCGTTATTGAATTGGATAAACCTAATTCCTTTACAATCGGATTTGGTTTAGAACCAATGTTGTTACATAACTGTTCAAAGCGTTCCCAAAACATTAATTACGCCTTTCTTTTGTCAAAACTTGTTATTTTTTATGCGATTCGGAGTTATCTGTTCTGCCAAGCAGGTAATCAACTGAACAGTCAAAGTAATCGGAGATTTTTGTAAGTTTATCGGCAGATGGAGATGCGTTTCGTTTTTCTAAATCATAAATAAAACTTTTAGTTAGTTCACAATCCTTCAAAAAAACGCTTATTGAAATACCATGAACTTTGCATAACGATTTTATTGTAGCTGCTATATGTATATTTTGCACAAACTGCCTCCATCATTTATTCATTTTTTATGCGCATTTGGATTATCCGTTCTGCCAAGCAAGTAATCAACCGAACAGTCAAGATAATCTGCGATTTTAGTTAGATTTATGTATGTAATAGCTTGCCCTTTTGCTAAATGCGAAATAAGGTTTATACCCAATTCACAATCTGACAGCATAGTTTTTAATGAAATATTTTTAGATTTAGCAAAGGATTTTATTCTATTAGATATTTCTTGTGAATTATACATAAAAATAAATCTCCTTTTTGTGTACTTACACAAACCACAAACATCACTTGTTACAGTGAAAACGTTATTGACATTCACTGTTTAAAGTGATATAATTCAATTAAGTTATTATAAATTTGGAGGAAAATGAAGATGGAATATACTTCTACGAGATTAAAAACCCTTATGAAACAAAGGGGAATTTCACAGACAAAACTCGCTTTGGATTTAAACTTAAAACAAGAAGCTATAAGTCAATATCAGGAAAACTTCTATACGGCCGACGTTGAAAATGCAATGGTTTTTGCGGATTATTTCGATGTTTCAATTGACTATCTTCTTGATAGAACTGACAATCCAAAATTGAAGTAAATCATATTTTTTAGGAACGCCCTCTCTTTCAGGGCGTTCTTTTTTCGCTTTTGAAAAAGCGTAAGCAAACATTTTACTTTGTCATTTTCTTTGCTTGTGCAAAGAAAATAACGAAAAGAAACACCCTTCTTTCTTTGTTCACACAAAAGAAAGAAGCAAAG
>CATKAZ010000064.1 GCA_949745795.1 uncultured Oscillospiraceae bacterium
GCATTTAATAAGGCTCGACAGGTGGGTAAACTGAAAATACGGAATAAAATTATATAAAAGCTTGGCAAAAACTTTAATATCGTTTTTAGTTTAATGATATGCATTTAATAAGGCTCGACAGGTGGGTAAACTGAAAATACAGAATAAAATTATAAAAAGCTTGAAAATAATCTAAAATTATGATATAATTTATAAACATATTAAAATCTTTTGTGAATATTGAAAACACTGCAGCGGAAACTTTTTATTAATATGTATATTATTCACAAATTTATATTTTTCTCTTGAAACAATAGGATTTCCGTGATATATTAAAGTATGAACATTTTATCGGAACGGAGGTTTATTCGGTGTCGGAAAAACTGAAAAAGGTAATATTTCAGACGTATTTGCAGAAAATTACCGTCAATGAAAATGTTATGCCGGGTGAACCGGCGATTTACCGAGTCGGCATTTGTTAAACAAAAAACAACTGTCCTGCGCTGAAAATACCGCAGGCTTTTTAACATACTGTAAATGAATTTAATTTTGAAAGGATCATATTATGAAATTAACCGGCGCACAGATTATCATAGAAACCCTTGTAGAACAAGGGTGCGACCGTGTATTCGGATATCCGGGCGGTCAGATCATAAACGTATATGACGAGCTTTATAAGAATCGTGACAGGATCAGACACATCATTACTGCACATGAGCAGGGCGCTGCACATGCTGCCGACGGTTTTGCAAGATCTACCGGTAAGACCGGAGTTGTTATTGCGACGTCGGGTCCGGGAGCTACCAATCTTGTAACAGGTATCGCTACGGCTTATCTTGATTCTGTTCCTATGGTTGCTATTACCGGTAATGTACCGTGCAGTCTTTTGGGCCGTGACAGTTTCCAGGAGGTTGACATCTGCGGTGTGACTCTTCCGATCACTAAGCATAATTACATAGTAAAAGATGTTACAGAGCTTGCAGATACAATAAGAGAAGCTTTCAGAATCGCAAAGTCGGGACGTCCCGGACCTGTTTTGGTGGACGTGCCTAAGGACGTTCAGATCGCAGCATGCGACTTTGAAAACGCAGTTGTAGCTCCGGCTTTTGAATCTCCGAAAGCAGACAGCGAAATTATTAAAAAAGCCGCTGAAATGATAGCGGCGTCAAATAAACCTTATATTTACTGCGGAGGCGGCGTCATTTCCTCAAATGCAGGCCGTGAGGTAATGGATTTTGCGGAGCTTATCGATTCTCCTATCGGATGCAGTATGATGGGCGTTTCGGCAATTCCTGCTTCAAATCCCAGATTTTTAGGTATGCAGGGTATGCATGGTCACTATGCGTCTTCTATGGCTCAGGCCGAGGCGGATTTGGTAATTGCGATTGGGGCAAGATTCAGTGACAGAGCGACGGGAAATAAGGATGTTTATGTAAGAAATTGCAATATACTTCATATTGACGTTGATAATGCGGAAATTGACAAAAATATTACCAGTCAGCTGGGCATTAACGGAGACGTAAAGGAAACCTTAAGAAAGCTTATGGCTGCCGTATCTCCTGCCGATCATCCTGCGTGGATGGCCGAAATCGATAAACTTAAAGAAAAGGAATCTGAATGTTCACACAAATCCGAGAGCATGACTCCTTATGACATTATCGAAACGGTAAATTCAAAAATGCCCGAGGACGCAGTTATTGCAACGGACGTAGGACAGCACCAGATGTGGGTTGCCCAGCATTATAAATTTGAAAAGCCCAGAACTTTCGTATCAAGCGGCGGCTTAGGTACTATGGGATTCGGTCTGGGAGCTGCAATCGGCTCTTACATAGCAACTGAAAAACCTGTGGTATTGTTTACAGGCGACGGAAGTTTCGGCATGAATCTGAACGAACTTGCTACAGCCGTTTCATGTAATGCACCTGTAATCGTTGTAATTATGAACAACGGAGTATTGGGTATGGTAAGACAGTGGCAGACATTGTTCTTTAACAAGCATTACTCAAATACTACCCTCTGCCGTCAGACAGATTTTGTAAAGCTGGCAGAAGCTTTCGGAGCGCTGGGATTCCGTGCGGAAAACACTGACGAGCTGTCTAAGGCTCTAGACGATGCAATCGCCGCAAAGAGACCCGTAGTTATCGACTGCAAGGTTGATAAAGATGAATTTGTACTCCCGATGCTTCCTCCGGGGGGATCTATCGACGATATAATTACTGAAATTCACGGAGGTGAAATTTGATGACAAAATATGTATTCGGTATTTTGGTAGCTAACAAATTCGGCGTACTAACCAGAGTTTCAAGTATGTTTACCAGAAGAGGATTTAATATTGATACTCTTACAGTCGGCGAAACACAGTCTCCGGAGTTTTCAAGAATAACCATTTCTATGATGGGCGATGAGTATTCGAAAACCCAAATTATTAAACAGCTTGATAAGCTTCACGACGTTAAACAGGTTGAGGTTATGGAAAGAGACGAAACCGTTACCCGTGAATTGCTTCTTATAAAAATAAAAAACGATTCCGCTACAAGGCAGGACGTTCTTTCTGCGGTAGACGTATTCCGTTCAAAAATCATCGACTATTCTCCTGACGCACTTTGTGTTGAGATCACCGGAGAAAGTTCCAAAATCAACGCTTTTATTGAGCTTGTAAAGCCATACGGCATAATGGAGATGTGCCGTACTGGTCTTGTAGCTCTTGAAAGAGGCGGAAATTGTCTGGGATGTGACTGAAACCCAGATAAGTAAAACGCCCGATAAAAATCATATTATAAAAGGAGTCTTTATAATGGAAAATTCAGCAAAAGTCTTTTATCAGGAAGACTGTGATTTAAGTTTACTTTTCGGCAAGACAATCGCCGTTATCGGTTACGGAAGTCAGGGTCATGCACACGCTCTTAATGCAAAGGAATCTCTCGGCGACAACGCAAGAGTTATTATCGGTTTATATGAAGGCAGCAAGTCCTGGGATAAGGCTGTAAAGCAGGGATTTGAAGTATTTACAGCAGCTGAAGCGGCAAAGCAGGCAGATATCATCATGATCCTTATTAACGATGAGAAACAGGCTGCTATGTATAAGAATGATATTGAACCGAATTTGAAGTCCGGCGATATGCTTATGTTCGCTCACGGCTTTGCTATCCATTTCGGTCAGATCGTTCCTCCGGCAGACGTTGACGTTACAATGATCGCTCCTAAGGGTCCCGGTCATACAGTACGTTCGGAATATCAGGCAGGCAAGGGCGTTCCTTGTTTGGTTGCAGTTGCTCAGGACGCTACAGGCAAGGCTCAGGATATGGCTTTGGCTTACGGCTGTGCTATCGGCGGTGCAAGAGCAGGTGTGCTTGAAACTACTTTCAGAACAGAAACAGAAACAGACCTTTTCGGCGAACAGGCAGTACTCTGCGGCGGCGTATGCGCTCTTATGCAGGCAGGCTTTGAAACACTGGTTGAAGCAGGCTATGATCCTAGAAACGCTTACTTTGAATGTATCCATGAGATGAAGCTTATTGTTGACCTTATTTATCAGAGCGGTTTTGCAGGTATGAGATATTCAATTTCAAATACTGCTGAATACGGAGATTACATAACAGGTCCAAAGGTTATCACAGAAGATACAAAGAAGGCTATGAAGCAGATCCTCAAGAACATTCAGGACGGTTCATTCGCTAAGGAATTCCTCCTTGACATGTCACCGGCAGGCGGTCAGGCTCACTTCAGAGCTATGAGAAAGCTCGCAGCTGAACACCCATCTGAAAAGGTTGGTGAAGAAATCCGTAAGCTGTATAGCTGGAACAACGAAGAAGACAAGTTTATCAACAACTGATAAACTGTCGGATACATAATTAATAAATTATATATCTCCGATTGTAAATGTAATCGGACTGTGTGTGAATTACTGCTTTCCTGATTTACAAATTCGGGAAAGCAGTTTGATTTTTTAATTGAATTATAAAGATTTTATGATATTTGTAAGATAAAATGAGGTATAAAACAATGGGTTGTAATTTTTACTGCGACGGAGTTGATAAAGCTCCTCAGCGTTCGCTGTTCAACGCTCTGGGTATGACTAAAGAAGAAATGAAGCGTCCTTTGGTTGGAATAGTATCTTCTTACAATGAAATAGTACCCGGTCATATGAACATAGATAAAATCGTCGACGCCGTTAAAACGGGCGTTGCCATGGCGGGGGGCACTCCTGTGGTATTTCCTGCAATCGCCGTATGCGACGGTATTGCAATGGGTCATAAGGGAATGAAGTATTCGCTGGTAACAAGAGATTTAATTGCGGATTCTACAGAATGTATGGCGCTTGCTCACCATTTTGACGCACTTGTTATGGTTCCCAACTGCGATAAAAACGTACCGGGACTGTTGATGGCTGCTGCAAGGGTTAATGTTCCGACAATATTTGTAAGCGGCGGTCCTATGCTGGCAGGACATGTAAAAGGAAAAAAGACCAGTCTTTCCAGTATGTTCGAGGCGGTAGGCTCATACGCCGCAGGCACAATGACTGCGGACGACGTTGAAGAATTTGAAAATAAAGCTTGTCCTACATGCGGTTCATGTTCGGGGATGTATACCGCAAACTCTATGAACTGTCTTACTGAAGTTCTGGGTATGGGACTCAGAGGAAACGGCACTATTCCGGCGGTTTATTCAGAGAGAATAAAGCTTGCCAAGGAAGCCGGTATGGCTGTTATGGAGCTTGTCAGAAAAAACATCCGTCCGCTGGATATAATGACTGAAAAGGCTTTTCAAAACGCTCTTACTGCTGATATGGCTTTGGGCTGTTCAACAAACAGTATGCTTCATCTTCCTGCAATTGCAAATGAATGCGGAATTAAAATAAATCTAGATATGGCTAATGAAATCAGTGCAAAAACGCCTAATTTATGTCACCTTGCTCCGGCAGGTCATACCTATATGGAGGACTTAAACGAAGCAGGCGGCGTATATGCGGTTCTGAACGAACTGAATAAAAAAGGTCTTATCAACACGGAGGTTATGACTGTAACAGGTCAGACTATGGGCGAAAATATCAAGGGAGCAGTAAACAGAGATCCCGAGGTTATAAGACCTATTGATAATCCGTACAGTGAAACGGGCGGTATTGCAGTACTAAGAGGAAACTTAGCGCCTGATGCATGCGTTGTAAAGAGAAGCGCAGTTGCTCCTGAAATGTTAAAGCATTCAGGACCTGCAAAGGTTTTCAACAGTGAAGAAGAAGCTATTGAAGCTATCAAGGGCGGTAAAATCGTAAAGGGCGATGTGGTAGTAATACGTTATGAGGGACCGTCAGGAGGTCCGGGCATGAGAGAAATGCTTTCTCCTACTTCCGCCATTGCAGGTATGGGACTTGACAAGGACGTTGCTCTCATTACCGACGGACGTTTCAGCGGTGCTACAAGAGGTGCGGCAATCGGTCATGTTTCACCGGAGGCTGTAAGCGGCGGAACTATCGCATATGTTCAGGACGGGGATATTATTTCAATTGATATTCCGAATTATTCTATAAATCTTGAAATTTCAGACGAGGAGCTTGCAGAAAGAAAGAAGAACACAAAGCTTCTTAAAAAAGAAAATATTACGGGCTATCTTAAGAGATATGCGGCTATGGTATCGTCAGCGGATAAGGGAGCAATTATTAATAAATAAAGGTATGCTTGAATAAAAAATAAATGAAAGAAGGCTGATATAAATGGGCATGACAATGACGCAGAAAATTTTAGCGGCACATGCGGGACTGGACAAGGTTGAAGCGGGACAGCTTATCTTAGTAAACCTTGATTTGGTACTGGGCAACGATATAACCTCTCCCGTTGCCATAAAGGAATTCAATAAGCTGGGTGCTGAGAGCGTCTTTGACAGGGACAAGGTAACTATGGTCATGGATCACTTTGCGCCAAATAAGGACATAAAAGCTGCTGAGCAGTGCAAAATGTGCCGTGATTTCTGCGGTGAAAAGGACATTACCAACTTTTATGATGTAGGTGAAATGGGTATTGAACACGCTCTGCTGCCGGAAAAAGGTCTTGTGGTTTCGGGCGATGCAGTAATCGGTGCGGACTCGCATACTTGTACTTACGGCGCACTGGGTGCATTTTCCACAGGCGTAGGTTCGACGGATATGGCATGCGGTATGGCAACAGGCAAGGCATGGTTTAAAGTACCGTCCGCTGTTAAATTTGAACTTAAAGGCAAGCTTAATCAATATGTAACAGGCAAGGACGTAATTCTGCATATTATCGGTATGATAGGCGTTGACGGCGCTTTGTACCGTTCAATGGAATTTACGGGAGAGGGTCTTCACAGTCTTTCGGTAAGCGACAGGCTTTGCATGGCTAATATGGCAATTGAAGCGGGCGCTAAGAACGGTATTTTTGAAGTGGACGATAAAACTATCGAATACGTAAAGGAACACAGCGACAGAGAGCCTGTTGTTTATAAGGCTGATGACGATGCCGTTTACGATGAAACCTACATTATTGATTTAAGTGAAATCAAGCCGACAGTTTCATTCCCTCATCTTCCTGAAAATACACATACAGTCGATGAAATAGACGATATTAAAATAGATCAGGTTGTTATCGGTTCATGTACAAACGGCAGACTTGAAGATTTACAGCTTGCCGCTGAGATAATGAAAGGCAAAAGGGTTGCAAAGAATGTAAGGACTATTATTATTCCCGCAACACAGAAAATATATCTTGAAGCTATGGAACAGGGACTGCTGAAAATTTTTATCGAAGCAGGAGCAGTCGTTTCAACTCCTACATGCGGTCCGTGCCTGGGCGGATATATGGGTATTCTTGCAGAGGGCGAAAAAGCCGTTGCAACAACAAACCGTAATTTTGTAGGCAGAATGGGACATATCGACTCGGAAATTTATCTTGCAAGTCCGGCAGTGGCTGCGGCTTCCGCAATTGCCGGTAAAATTGCCGAACCTAAGGAGGTGCTGTAAATGAAGTTTGAGGGTAAGGTTATCAAATACGGCGACAACGTTGATACAGACGTTATTATTCCTGCCAGATATTTAAATACAAGCGATAAAAAAGAGCTTGCGTCACACTGTATGGAGGATCTTGATACTACCTTTGCAGGACGTGTGCAAAAAGGCGATATTATGGCTGCCGGATTCAATTTCGGCTGCGGTTCTTCCCGTGAACATGCTCCTATTGCTATAAAGGAAAGCGGTATTTCCCTGGTAATAGCAAAGAGCTTTGCAAGAATTTTCTACAGAAACGCTATTAACATCGGTCTTGCCATTCTTGAGTGTCCGGAGGCGGCCGACTCAATTGAAGAAGGTCATATTGTTGAAGCCGATCTTGACAAGGGTATCATAACTGACAAGACAACAGGCAGGGAATTTAAAACGGAACCGTTTCCGGAGTTTATCCAGTCGATTATAACAAACGGCGGACTGGTTGAATCAATTAAAAACGGCAGCTTTAAATAAGGAGAGACAATAAATGGAATTTAACATAGCATTATTAAGAGGCGATGGAATCGGTCCTGAAATTGTTGACAGCGCAGTTGAAGTACTGAAAAAAACGGCTGAAAAATTCGGTCATAAATTTAATTTTACTCCGTATCTTATCGGCGGCGCCGCAATTGACGCAACAGGCAAGCCGCTGCCTGAAGAAACCGTTGAGGGCTGTCTTGCAAGCGACAGCGTACTGCTGGGTGCGGTAGGAGGTCCTAAGTGGGATAATCTTCCGGGGGACTGCCGTCCTGAAAAGGCGCTGCTTGGAATCCGTGCGGCTTTGGGACTTTTCACAAATCTCCGTCCTGCAAAGCTTTACAAGGCGTTAAAGGATTCCTGTCCGCTTCGCCCCGATATTGTTGAAAACGGTTTTGACCTTATGATGGTAAGGGAACTTACAGGCGGTATCTATTTCGGCGAAAGAGGAAGAAGAGAAGGTAAATACGGCGAAGAAGCCTATGATACCGAATGCTACAGCAAAATGGAAATCAAACGTATAGCTAAGGTTGCCTTTGAAACCGCAAGAAAAAGAAATAAGAATGTTATCAGTATAGACAAGGCAAACGTACTGGAAAGCTCACGTCTTTGGAGAGCTACAGTCCATGAAATCGCAAAAGACTATCCCGACGTTACCTGCACTGACATGCTTGTTGACAATGCGGCAATGCAGCTTGTAAAGAATCCCGCACAGTTCGACGTAGTTGTAACTTCAAATATGTTCGGAGATATTCTGTCAGACGAATCCTCACAGATTACAGGTTCGATCGGTATGCTGCCGTCCGCTTCATTGGGTTCGACAAAGAGGGGAATGTACGAGCCTATTCACGGCTCTGCTCCTGACATTGCAGGTCAGAACAAGGCAAATCCGATTGCTACAATACTTTCTGCATCAATGATGCTCAGATATTCATTTGATCTTGACAAGGAAGCCGATGCTATCGACACCGCTGTTGACAAGTTCCTTGAACAGGGTTACAGAACGGCTGACTTGGCAGGAAATACAGGGGTTAAGCCGCTTTCTACTACAGAAGTTACAGAAAAGATATTAGAGCTGCTCTGATTAACGGAGGCGTATTTGTGTGAAAAACAGCTTGCAGGAACTTCATTACAGACTTAATTCTCTGGTGATTTTCAGGGATGTAATGAACTGCCGTACAATTCAAAGTCTTGAAGGACTACTTGAAGCTTTAGAGAATAATGATACATTAAAGAAGCTTAAGGCTTATTCGGACTTTGTTTCAAATCTTTACCGTCATCATAACGATTTAAGCTCATATATTCTCACGCTTATTCTTGAGGATGAAAATATTTACATGATAAGAATCGCTCACGGGCTTGAAATAAGTCAAAAAATGAAGGAATGTCTTTTCAGTGAGCTTGAATCATTGCAGATGATAGCTGAAATGACGTCTGAACAGGTGAAAAGCGGGATTGACTATGACGGCTTTCTTCCCGAATGGGACAATACTTATTATGATTTTAAAAAAGAATATCTGAACAGAATTGACAATATAGAGTGTTTCGGATACGGAATTTATGCAAAATATTATATGTTTATCGTCAAGGACAGCCGTATTGTTCCGGTGAAGTATCCGGACGAAATAAAGCTTTCATGGCTTATCGGCTATGAAAAACAGCGTCAGCTGGTAATAGATAACACACTGGCTCTTATTAACGGAAAACCTGCGTCCAACGTTTTGCTAAGCGGAGATGCGGGAACGGGCAAATCCTCTTCAGTCAAGGCTATTGCCAATGAATTTCGTGATAAGGGACTGCGGATAATTGAGATCCGTAAGGATCAGTTAAGGGAAATTCCCGAAATTATTGACGGTCTAAGTAAAAATCCTCTCAAATTTATTCTTTTTATTGACGACCTTTCTTTTGCAAAAGACGATGATAACTTCGGAGCATTAAAAGCTATCCTTGAAGGTTCGGTTTCGGCAAGAGCAAATAATATTGTAATTTATGCTACCAGCAACAGACGTCATCTGGTCAAGGAATCGTTTTCGGACAGGGACGGTGACGACGTTCACCGCAATGATACCGTTCAGGAGCTTATTTCGCTGTCTGAACGATTCGGATTGCGTATAACATTTTCAAAACCTAATAAATACGAATATCTTGAAATTGTAAAGGGACTAGCAAAGCTTAACAGTCTTGACATGTCCGAGGAAGAGCTTGAAAAAGAAGCGGAACGTTTCGCAGTAGGAAGAAGCGGACGCTCCGCCAGAGCGGCAAAACAATTTATTGATAAAATGATCGCCGCACAATGAATTTAAGAATACTGCAAATGCTATGACGGGAACTTATACGGTTTACGGTCTTACAGAAAGCTGCTTTTGATGAGATACGGCAGATACGGCTCCGTAATATTATCCTCCCTGAGCAGACGGCTGAAATCTGATTTTAATGAAATTAAGCTGCTCCGGTTTTCCGCCGTTAAAAAGGAAACGTATTGTCAGATACGAAAATTATTGCTTTGAAGTGGTTAAGCAGACTTATGTTCTGTCTTTAAAGCAAAATTTAAATGAAATGGATGTATTTTTTATATGCTTACTCTTGATAAAGTTTACCATGCAGGTTTTGTTCTCAAAGATGTTATAAGAAAAACCGATTTGATTCATGCTCCGAAAATCAATTCCGAAAGCGATATTTATTTGAAAACCGAGAATCTTCAGATAACAGGTTCTTTTAAGGTTAGGGGAGCTTATTATAAAATCTCACAGCTTAGCGATGAAGAAAAAGCAAAGGGCGTTATTGCATGCTCCGCCGGAAACCATGCACAGGGTGTGGCTCTTGCTGCCGCAAAGAACGGAATAAAGTCTCTTATATGTCTGCCTGACGGCGCACCTATCTCCAAGGTGGAGGCAACTAAGGGATACGGCGCAGAAGTTTGTCTGGTAGAGGGCGTTTATGACGACGCATACAATAAAGCAATTCAGTTAAGGGACGAAAAGGGTTACACCTTTATTCACCCCTTTGATGATGAAAACGTTATAGCAGGACAGGGTACGATTGGTCTTGAGCTTTTGGAACAGCTGCCTGATGCTGACGCTGTTATCGTACCAGTCGGCGGAGGCGGACTTATTTCGGGTGTAGCTTTTGCAATAAACCAGCTAAGACCGGAAATAAAGGTTTACGGTGTACAGGCAAACGGTGCGCCGAGTATGGTGGAATCGCTTAATAATGGTAAGATAGAGTGTCTTGACAATGTTGCGACTATAGCAGACGGTATCAAAGTCAAAGAACCGGGGGAACATACATTTGAATTTTGTAAGAAATATGTAGATGAAATAGTAACAGTAAGCGATGACGAAATTTCTTCCGCTATACTTGCCCTTATAGAACAGCATAAGCTTATTTCGGAAGGAGCAGGTGCGGTATCGGTTGCTGCGGCAATGTTCAATAAAGTACCGGTAAAGGGCAAAAAGGTTATATGTCTTGTATCAGGCGGAAATATTGACGTTACTATTCTTTCAAAGGTTATAAAAAGAGGACTTCTGAAATCAGGCCGTTCAGACTCCATAAATATCGAACTTATGGATAAGCCCGGACAACTGCGTGATGTTTCGAAAATCATTGCGGATTTGGGCGGAAACGTTATAGCCATTCATCATGAAAGATCAGATGAGAAAACAGACATTAACGGATGCTATTTGAGAATTCTTCTTGAAACAAGGAATTATGAGCATATATTTGCTATCAGACAAGCTCTTACAGACGCCGGTTTTAAAATAGTAGAATAACATAACGGAGGTTATAAAAATGGCAGAAATTATTTATACATCAAACGCACCGGAAGCCCTAGGTCCTTATTCACAGGCTATCGTTACAGGTAATATGGTTTTTACTTCGGGTCAGATAGCTATTAATCCCGCAACTAACACAGTTGAGGCCGCAGATATTGAAGGACAGACAGAGCAGGTTATGAAAAATCTGGAGGCAGTACTGACGCAGGCAGGAAGCTCTTTTGATAAGGCTGTAAAGACTACCTGCTTTTTGAAAAATATGTCCGACTTTGCCGCATTTAACGGTATCTACGGTAAATATTTTACTTCAAAGCCTGCTAGAAGCTGTGTTGCAGTAAAGGAACTTCCGAAGGACGTTCTTGTTGAAGTTGAAGTTATTGCAGAAAAATAAAGTAGTTTAAGGCGGTCGAAAGACTGCCTTACTTTTTCATAGTTAAAATATGTGCGGTTTAACGGCAAAAGTAACAAAAAAATAAATAATTGTGAAAAAAACACTATTTTTCTTATTGACTTATAATCGATGAAATAGTATAATATAAAGGTATAGAATTTAAATTAATATAAATTTTGGAGGGTTTAACAATGGGCAGAGTATATAATTTCAGTGCGGGTCCTGCCGTACTTCCTGAAGAAGTATTAAAGGAAGCAGCAGATGAAATGCTTGATTATAAGGGTACAGGAATGTCTGTAATGGAAATGAGCCACCGTTCAAAGGCTTATGATGAAATTATCAAGGATGCTGAAAAGGATATCCGTGATCTGATGAATATTCCGGATAATTATAAGGTACTGTTCCTTCAGGGCGGCGCTTCTCAGCAGTTTGCAGCTGTTCCTATGAATCTTATGAAAAATAAAAAAGCAGCTTATATAGTTACAGGTCAGTGGGCTAAGAAGGCTTATCAGGAGGCACAGATTTACGGTGAAGCAGTTGCAGTTGCTTCTTCTGCTGACAAGACCTTCTCTTATATTCCCGATTGTTCGGATTTAGATATTCCGGAAGACGCTGATTATGTTTATATCTGTGAAAACAATACAATTTACGGTACTAAGTTTAAGGAACTTCCTAATACTAAGTGTAAGACTTTGGTTGCCGATGTTTCTTCATGCTTCTTATCAGAACCTGTTGACGTTACTAAGTACGGTGTTATTTACGGCGGTGTTCAGAAGAATATCGGTCCTGCCGGCGTTGTTATCGCAATTATCCGTGAGGATCTCATCAGTGATGACGTTTTAGAGGGTACTCCTACGATGCTCAAGTGGAAAACTCAGGCTGACGCTGATTCCCTTTACAATACTCCTCCATGCTACGGTATTTATATCTGCGGTAAGGTTTTCAAGTGGATCAAGAAAATGGGCGGTCTTGAGGCTATGAAGGCTCACAACGAAAAGAAGGCTGCAATTCTTTATGATTTCCTTGACCAGAGCAAGCTGTTTAAGGGTACTGTTGAACCTAAGGACAGATCTCTTATGAATGTTCCTTTTGTTACTGGCGACGCTGATTTAGACGCTAAATTCGTTAAGGAAGCAAAGGCTGCCGGTTTTGAAAACCTTAAGGGACACAGAACGGTTGGCGGTATGAGAGCTTCTATCTACAATGCTATGCCTATAGAGGGCGTTGAAAAGCTTGTTGAATTTATGAAGAAATTTGAAGCTGAAAACGCTTAAACGGTTTTTAAAAAACCGGAAATTTTCCCTTTCGTTAATTTGATTATATAAGGTACAAAAGGTAAATAATTATAAAAATAATAAAGGAGATATTTTTTAATGTACAGCATTTTAACTTTGAATAAAATTGCCGCTGTCGGTACAGATAAGTTTGACAGCAGCAAGTACACAGTAGGGGACGAAGTTTCAAATCCTGATGCCATTATGGTGCGTTCCGCAAAAATGCATGATATGGAATTCGGTTCAAATCTTCTGGCAATCGCAAGAGCAGGTGCAGGCGTTAACAATATTCCTGTAGATAAGTGTGCTGAATCCGGTATTGTTGTTTTTAATACTCCCGGCGCTAACGCTAATGCAGTTAAGGAACTTGCTATTTGTGCGTTTTTACTTGCATCAAGAAAAATTACCGAAGCCGCTGCGTGGGCTGCATCTCTTAAGGGTACTCCTGATGCTCCCAAGACAGTTGAAGGCGGTAAGTCTAAATTTGCCGGTCCTGAGATACTCGGCAAAACTTTGGGTGTTATTGGTCTGGGAGCAATCGGCGGAAAGATTGCAAACGCTGCTGTTGCACTTGGCATGAATGTAGTTGGATATGATCCATATCTGTCAGTTAACGGTGCGCTTCATCTTGATCCGTCAGTAAAGGTTGTTACCGATATCAATGCAATTTATACAGAAAGTGATTATATCACTATTCACGTTCCATATACACCTGATACAAAGAATACAATTGACACTGAACAAATCGCTATGATGAAGGACGGAGTACGTCTTATCAATCTTGCAAGAGGCGAACTGATAAACAGCGAAGCGGTAGTTAAGGCTATCGCAGACGGTAAGGTTGCAAAATATGTTACAGACTTTGCCGATGATGTTGTACTGGGTGTTGATAATGTTATAGTTCTTCCTCATCTCGGAGCTTCAACTCCTGAAAGTGAAGATAATTGTGCAGTAATGGCAGCTAATGAACTTATTGATTATATCGAAAACGGAAATATCAAAAATAGTGTTAACTTCCCTAATGCGATTATGAATGCAACCGGTACAAAGGTTTGTATCCTTCATAAGAATGTTCCTACAATTATAGCTCAGATTACTTCAGCTGTAGGAGAAGCAGGTCTTAATATTGACAATATGGTTAATGCAAGTAAAAAGGATTATGCTTATACTATGCTTGATGTAGCCGGTGACGTTACAGACGCTGTTGCAGAAAAGATGAGTTCTGTTGACGGAATCATTAAGGTTAGAGTTATTAAGTAATATAATGATTTCTCTATAATATAAAGCCGCCGATTAATATAATCGACGGCTTAATATTTTTTATAATTTACTTGTCGAGCCTTATGAAAATGCAAAATTAAAGCTGAGGACGAAATAAAAGTTATTGCTAAGCTTTTAAGGTTTAAGTAGTTATATTTATTAACCTGTCGAGCCTTATGAAAATGCAACATTAAAACTGAGGACGAAATAAAAGTTATTGCTAAGCTTTTAAGGTTTAAGTAGTTATATTTATTAACCTGTCGAGCCTTATGAAAATGC
>CATKAZ010000065.1 GCA_949745795.1 uncultured Oscillospiraceae bacterium
TATATCTAGGGGTCAAGCTGCAAATATATCCTCCTCTTATATTCCTGGGAATTGGTACAATGACTGACTTCGGTCCGCTTATTGCCAATCCGAAAAGCTTTTTGCTCGGCGCTGCTGCACAGGCGGGTATCTTCCTGACATTTATCGGAGCTGCAGTACTCGGCTTCTCGGCTGCCGAATGCGGTTCAATCGCTATCATCGGCGGTGCTGACGGTCCTACAGCTATTTATGTTTCAAGTAAGCTTTTAACTGGCGGCGGATTTAAAATCAGTACCGGTACTATCGCTTTGGCTGCTTATACATATATGGCTCTTGTTCCTGTTATTCAGCCTCCTATAATGAAACTTCTGACAAGCAAAAAAGAACGTGCAATCAAAATGCCTCAGCTTCGTCAGGTATCAAAAACAGAAAAAATTATATTCCCTATTGCCGTTACATTGATCGTTGCACTCCTTGTTCCTTCTGCTGCTCCTTTGGTTGGTATGCTGATGCTGGGTAATCTGTTCAAAGAAAGCGGCGTATGCAGCAGACTTGTTGATACGGCTCAGAATGCTCTTATGAATATCATTACTATATTCCTCGGTATTTCAGTTGGCGCTACTACTCAAGCAGATAAAATAATTAACCTTGAATTTGCTAAGGTTATCATTCTCGGTGTCGTAGCATTCTGCGTAGGTACCGCATGCGGAGTCTTGTTCGGTAAAATTATGTGCAAGGTTACAGGCGGCAAGGTTAATCCTCTTATCGGTTCAGCAGGCGTTTCTGCTGTTCCTATGGCTGCCCGTGTTTCACAAAAAGTCGGTGCTGAAACCGATCCTACAAACTTCCTCTTGATGAACGCAATGGGACCAAACGTTGCCGGAGTTATAGGCTCTGCCGTTGCTGCCGGAATTCTTCTTAGTGTAATTTAATTATTAATTTATAATCGGTCGACAAGACCGATTATTTTTTTACAAAAATTTCACTTGACTTATATTCACATATAATTTATAATTTACCTTGGAAGCTATATAATAATAATGAGGTGTTACAAATGATAAGTGCCGTAGGTTCCAAAAAAAATATTCTTGATCTGCCTTTTTATAATTGCATTTCAGATATTTTTGAAAGTAAAGAAGTACAAAAACTCGGTGATTTTACTCACCATATATATACTACAAGACTTCAGCATAGTCTAAATGTTGCATATTATAATTATATTATATGTAATTTTTTTGGATTTAATGCTGTATCCGCTGCTCGTGCAGGATTAATGCATGATCTTTTTTATTACAATCGTAAAGAAAGAATAAAACATAAAGGAGAAAAATCACATTGTGCTCATCATCCTGTTTTGGCGGTTGAAAATGCAAGAGAAGCATTTGATTTAAATATTCTTGAACAAGATATCATTGTAAAGCATATGTGGCCAATGACATTGAAGCTTCCCAAATACAAAGAAAGCTATGTAATTGTATTTGTTGACAAATACTGTGCTATACTGGAAATTCTTTCGCCCAAATATCAAAAAATAAAAAAAAGAATTACTAAAAATAAAGTTCAAATATCAACTTAAATACAAAATGAAAAACAGACACTGGTATAATATCAGTATCTGTTTTAATTATATTAATATACCTCAAAAACAATTTAAATATATTTTAATGCATCAATAATCATATTTGAACAATTCTCAATACCGAATTTACCGCTGTTAAGACAAATATTATAATGTTCTTTCAATCCCCATGTATGACCTGTATTTCCACTGTAAAATGATTCCCGACGTTTTTCATTCTTTTTTATAATATATTCAGCAGATTCGGGTCTTACACCATATTCTTCAATAACACGTTTTTTACGGCTTTCCATATCAGCATAAATAAAGGTATGAAAACATGAATCAAAATCACGAAGAATAAAATCTGCACAACGGCCAATAATTACACAGCTTCCGGACGAAGCCATTTTATTTATTATTTTTACGATTTCATTGTATAAAACACTTGATTTTGAAACTACATTATCTATATTTCTTCCTAATTTAGACGCCAAAGACAATTTATATAAAAAACTCTGAGAAACTTCCTCCTGCATGCTTTCAAGATATTCCTCCGGAACATTACACTTCTCTGCCGCTTGTTGAAGTATTTCCTTATTATAGCATGGTATACCTAGCTTTTCAGCTACTTTTTTACCTATTTCAAGACCACCGCTGCCGAACTGTCTTTCCAACGTTATTACTAATTTTTTATTCATAATAATCATCCCCGTTAAATTCGCATTATAGTACAAAAATATCATTAAGTTGTTGAACCGATTTGTTTATTTTTATAAATAATATTATACCACGTCCTTTTATAAAATGCAAGTATAAATATGTTTTTTTTATTAATTTTCCTAAAATAATAGATTTAATTTATACAGTTTTTATGTGAATATTTTTATTTAATATTGCTCTTATATCGAAAATGTGATATAATAATAACAGTAAACTTCTGGAGGTTAAAAATGGTAATAATTGAAATGCAAAACGGCAAGGAAATCAAAGTTGAACTTTATCCCGAAATTGCTCCTATTTCCTGTGAGAATTTTGAAAAACTGGTTAAACAGGGATTTTATGACGGATTATGTTTTCACCGTGTTATTCCCGGATTTATGATCCAAGGCGGATGTCCGGAAGGTACTGGAATGGGCGGACCGGGCTGGACAATTAAAGGAGAATTTTCTTCAAACGGTGTCAAAAACGATTTAAAGCATACAAGAGGTGTAATTTCTATGGCACGCTCTATGATGCCTGATTCCGCCGGATCACAGTTCTTTATTATGCACGAAGACGCTCCGCATCTTGATGGTGATTATGCGGCTTTTGGAAAGGTTATAGAGGGTATTGAAATTGTTGATGAGATTGCTAATACTAAAACAGACATGTCTGATAAACCTGTTGACCCTCAAATAATCAAAAGAATGTACATTAAGTAATTAATACTCCCTGACATATTATGTCAGGGAATATTTTTAATTTTTGCATTTTTCTTTTAATCACTTCATATTAATATCATATATATTCATAAGGAGTGATAAACTTTGAACGCCCCAGAACATTTTCCTTTTTCAGTAAGACCCCTTCCCTATCCGGCAAATTCAATTTCTCCATGGCTTGACGCTCGAACACTTAAAATTCATCATGACGGTCATTACGCTGCATACGTAAAAAAACTTAATGATATTTTAAAGGATTATCCGCAGTATCAAAATCTGCCGCTTGAAGCACTAATACTGAAACAAGCCTTTCTTCCGCCGGAAATTAGAACAGATATAAAAATAAACGCCGGAGGAGCGTTTAATCATCAGCTTTATTTCAGCAGCATTATTCATCCTTCAAAGGGTAAAATAAGCTGTTCATTTGAAAAAATAGTATGTGACAATTTCGGAAGTATGCAAAATCTAATCAATAACTTAAAGGAAGCGGCAAAAGCCGTATTTGGTTCAGGTTATGCTTATCTTGTTGCTGACATGTCCGGAAAAATGCATATAATAATGCTTAAAAATCAAGAAACACCGATAGAACAAAGACTAAATCCTCTTCTGCCGATAGATGTGTGGGAGCATGCATATTATCTTCAATATCAATATCATCGTGACCGTTACATAAATAATTTTTGCAAAGTAATTAACTGGAAAGAAGTAGAAAAAAATTATTATTCATGACGTTTTATATTTCCGATAATAAATTTTACAGAAGATATAATCATAAAGCCCAAAATCGTCCCCAGTATTGCTCCGGATGTATCAATAATCACATCTTTTACCAGCGGAGTTCTGCCGGGGACAAAGCTTTGATGAAATTCATCAAGCATTGCATAAACACTGCAAAATAACACACTGATTATTCCGGAAATCAAAAATCTTTTTTTCCATAATGCAAAAACAGTATAAATCAACATACTCATAAAAAAGTATAGAGAAAAATGAGCTGTTTTTCTTATAAATAAATTCAATTCATTAGTAATTTTATTCTGAAAATCAATGTCCATTGATTTATAATCTGCAAATATAGTTTCTGCAATCTTTCGTGTTATATTTTTACTTAATATATTTGTACTGCTGTTATCTTGCGAGGAAAATAAAAATATTGAAAACATACACAATATGGCAAGTATCAAAACAATAAATAATACATATTTTTTACTTTTCAAATTATATTCCTCCTCTATTGTCAGCAAATTATAAATGTATAATTTTATTTTATCACATTTTTTATAAAAAGTAAACCGGTTTTAATACTATTTATTATTTACACATATTGACATATATTTAATAATGTAATAAAATAAAAAAGAAAATACGAATTAGAGGTAATAAAATGAAATTCATTATCAAATTGTTTTATATTTTTCTTTCATTAATCGTTAGTATATGTATTTTATTCGGACTGTATCTAATAGTCAAATCATCAAATGATAAGCCCGTATCTTCCGAAATGACACAAAATATAAGTTCTGAAATACTAAACATGGAAAATCCGACAGAAGAAAACAGTAAAATTACAGTAAAATATCCTACAGATCTTGAAACTGCCAAAAAGTTTGATAAATTAATTGCAAGTAAATACTGTATTCTTGTTGATTTAGAAAATAATAAAGTCTTAGCCGAAAGAAATGCAGATAAAAGAATGTATCCTGCTTCAATGACAAAAATTATGACTCTGATAGTAGCAGTTGAAAACATGAAGTCACTTGATGATACTTTCACTATGACCTATGAAATATTAAATCCGCTTATTGATGAAGACGCTTCCATTGCCGGATTTGAAGAAAATGAAACTATAACAATAAAGGACATGCTTTACGGCGCAATACTTCCCTCCGGTGCAGATGCTACAGTAGGTCTTGCAGAAGCCATTGCCGGATCAGAAACTGATTTTGTTCGTATGATGAACGAAAAGGTTGAAGAAATGGGACTTAAAAATACTCATTTTACTAATACAAGCGGTCTGCACGATGAAAATCATTACAGTACTGTTCTTGATATGGCAGTAATTTTAGAATATGCACTGCAAAATAACTTATGCCGTGAAATTTTATCTACATACCAATATACCACTACAAAAACAAAAGAACACCCAAAGGGTATTCTTTTGGAAAGTACTTTATTCAGCCGAATGTACGGAAACGAAGTTGAAAACGTCACCATTGAAGGAGGTAAAACCGGATTTACCAGCGAAGCTCAGCACTGTATGGCGTCCTTTGCAATAAAAAACAATAAAGAATATATTGCTGTTACCGCTATGGAGGACGATAAATGGGGTTCTGTTTTTGACGCATTTGATATATACGAACAATATCTTCCTTAACTAAATGTTACCGATTGTACATTTTGAAACGTTGCCAAGTCTGCAGATTTAAACTCCAAGTTTGAAAGTACATAAACATATTCACCGATTATTATTGATCTGTTAAATGAATCGTATTCATTATCATTTTTAATTTTATTCAGAAGGTTAAAATGTCCGTCCTTGAATGAATAGAATATATAGTATGATTCACTATTATCATTATTATCAATATAAGTACCTTCAGTTACAGGAAATCCTATTATATTTTTTTCTGAATCAATAAGCAGCGCTTTGCGGTCCCAAACAGCGTCAGATAAAACATATCCTACATTATCAGAATTTATTTCAACAGAATCCAATGCAGATAAATTTTCAGGATCGGTATTATCAAACATAGTAAGTTTTACTCCTGTTATATTTCCCTCATTATTTGCACTCGAACCAAAACCGGCTAAAAGATTATCAGACCATTTCTGCATATATGAGCTGAAACCGTTTATTTTAAATTCATCCATAATAACAGGATTTTTAGGATTACTTAAGTCAACGGCATAAAGAGGATCCGTCTGACGGAAAGTTACAATATAAGCTATATTACCTTGAAAATTTACTGATTTTATCATTTCATTAAGACCAAAGTCTTTTATTTTTCCCACCTCTCTCAGCTCCATATCAAGTACATATAGACAATTATTGTAATCATCCTGTGATTCGGAAACAAATACATCTCTCCACGGATTATCCCAAGTATTAATTGTTGTAGCTATTCTAAAGTAACCATTGTATTCACTCATGGAAAATTGATCGTTTACATATCCCTTTACTGTTCCCGCAGCCTGAGGTATCACAGTTCCGTCTTTTATTGAAAATCTTGTTATTGTTGTATCCTCATATCCGTATGTTAAATAAAGGTTTTCATAAGAACAGTATACATTACTGGAAATCCCCGCTACAGATTTCACATCAGTCGGTTCAATTGGATTTTCCGAATTTAAATTAAATGCTGATATATTTGTAAATGCAGAACTGGAATACATATTATCAGGACAATATTCCGGAATCATTATACAGTCCGGTTCAACATATTTAACCTCATCATTTACTGAATATGACGGAATAAATTCTTTAAATTCCTCCGTGGTAATTTCCTTACTGTTATAATATTTTTCTGCATTCGATATAAGATAAAGATAACCGTTATCAGTCAGACGTACATCATTATATCTGCCTTCTTGACTATAACTTCCAATAAACTGCGGATTATCTCCGGAAGAATAAAATGAAATACTTGTACTGCATTCTTCAATTCCGCAGTAACTGTACTCTTCGTCCACACCTCCCATATTATAAACAGTAGAAATAACTACAAGCATATTTTTATAGAGGTACATATCATTAACATCGCCGCAGTTATTATAAAAATTATTTGTTTTAATAAATTTTCCGTCTTTTACTTGTGCATATTTTATAGTATCACCGTATGCATAATATATATTATTTCCGTCAGTTTTTACAATATCTGCTTCTAAAACTCCTGATTCCTGATTATAAGTATCCGAGTATTCTTTCTTCTGATTAGATGAAATATCCCCCTCACCCAACACCCCGGCTTCTTCGTTAATTATTTTATCAGGTTCTGCAATTTCCTTTCTCAAGGAATTAGTGTTTATCTTGGATGCTTTCTTTTCCGCACGTTTAAAATATTCATATACCTCAGTGTAATCATCGGCATATTTTATTGAATCAATAGATGCAGCAGCACTTAAAGAAGATTCCGGTACAATACATTTATCACCGTCATGATTGTATTTCAACATATACCCAAATGCAGTGCTTACGGTAACAGCAAATGCCGCTGCAATTGGAATAACTCTCATAGCAGTACGCTTAAACTTGATTTTCTTTTTTCTTTCACCTGAAAATTTATCAAGCATTATTTTTATTGATTCAGGTTTAAGTTCTTCAGGAACATTTTCCGATTCCAGTATTTGTTTTATATTTTTGTCATTATAGTTCTCACTCATATGCCGCTCCTTTCAGACTATTAAACTTAATCTCAGTTCTTTTTTTATTCTTGAGAGTCTGCAACGCACCGAAGACGCTTTTATTCCATATATTTTTGCTATTTCTTCACTTTTGTACCCCCCCAAAACCGAAAGAGAAAGTATACCTCGTGATTCATCATCAAGATTTTCTATTGCCTCTTTAAGCTCGGTACTGTCAAAATCAAATTCAAAATTATATAAAATATCTTCATTAAGTTCAGAAGTATCCTGATAATATTCTTTCTGTTTTCTCTTTATTTTTGAGAAAAGAATTTTCATGATCCAACTTTTAAATGCGTCCTCATTTTTTAATTTACCAATGGTAGAAAAAGCGTCGATTACTGTTTCGCTTACGACATCATAAGCGTCATGATGATTACGTAAATTATACAGCGCTGTATGGTACATTTCTTTATAAACTATTGAATATAGCTTTGCAAAGGCCTCCGTATCCCCTTTCTTCGCCAGACTTACATAATTTTTAAAATCCTTCATAAGTCCCTCCTTTTGAATCGATTCATAATATTAGTGTTTTATCAAAGGTTAAATGCTGCAAATATTTTTTATTTTTAGAAATTTATACAATTTTTATACTCTGGTTTTGTTAATTATAACATATTAATTACATTTTGTAAATTTATTTTATAATCACTTATACATATTGAAAAATCAGCAAAAATATGATATTATATAATTATATTCAACATAAAGGCGATAAAATAATTAAAATTGTACAAACAAAAGGTGGTTTTTATGAAAAAAATAAAATCAATAATTTTATCATGCATGATTATTTTTACGGCAGTATTCAGCACATTCAATTATGAATCAATAATTTCTGCCGCAGATACTTCCCTTTATCCTGCACAAGCCGTTAATTTTACTGCCTACACAACCAGGCATAATCTTAACAAATCAGTTACATCGTTAAACACACAAATTGCTTCAGGCAGTACAACCGAAAATTGGCGTATTGATTACGTATCAAACGGTGTTTACAACATAGTAAATATGTCTGACAACAGTTATCTTACGGCTAAGGGTACAAATTGCATTACCTCAGCTGCCGCCAATAATTCTGCTCAGCAATGGAATATTATAGGTACTGATAAGGACTTTTTAGGAAATTATTTATATTATAAAATTATAAACGCTTCAACCGGTACAGCGCTTACATACTATCAGTCCGACAACAGCATAGGTCTCACAGAATATACAAATGACGGAGCTCAAAAATGGAAACTTAACTGCTATGGTCTTGAAGGATTTGCAGCAAACAGTAAAATGAGCGAAGGCGAAAAGGCCGGTACAATCGGCGGCCTTTTGGGTGAAACTATTTTTGTTTCAGATATGAAATCAATGAAAGAAGCGCTTCTTAGAACAGAACCTCTTACAATTGTGCTGACTGCAAATATTGATTGCAGCGGTGAAAATTATGACTGGATGATAGAAGATAACAAAACTATTATCGGATCTTATAAAGCTAATCAGATGCGTGACTGCAAATTGAGAACAAATGACTATTACGGCAAACTTGATCCTAGTGATAACATAATTATAAGAAACATGAAATTTCAGGTTGAGGTTAACCCAAACATGCTGGTGCTTGCAATTTATTCCTCAAAAAACATTTGGATTGACCACTGCACTTTCAATTCCGATTTAAATAAAAATCGTGATGAGGTAGGAAAATTTATTTGGATCAACACTCCCTTTGACGGAAAAGATTTAAGCCGCAGTCCCGACTGCATTACGTTATCTTATAATATTTTTAAAAACAGATACTGGACTATCGCATACGGTACCCAAAACGGTGAAACAAACAAATGCCGCACCTCTGTTATGTATAATATGTGGGATTCATGTATAAGAAGGTGTCCTCAGATTGGGAACGGTACCGGACACATCTACAACAACTACCATGTAAACAACGATGGTTCAATAAACGATGGAACCTCTCAAATTATTCCCGGTGATGGATCCGTTATACTCAGTGAAAACTGCCGCTTTGAGGGACTAAAAAAAGTTGAAACCGCTATAGATAAAAAAGCTAAATACAAAGATTCAGGCTCATATACAAGCGACACATTGTCATCTGAACCTTATCCCCTTTCAAACAATCTGGGAACATATACTTCTCATTCATGGAATCCGGGAGTAGAAAATTATGGATATTCCCTTATTTCTGCATACAAAAGTAACTCAAATGATGTTAAAACTTTCTGCTCACAGTATTCAGGTTGTGTAAAATCTCCTTCTGCTCTAAAATATATTTATGATGATAATTGTTCAGCTTTTATAGAAAAAACTATTGCTTCACCTTTTCTCACAGAGGGATTTGATTCACAATACGGCAGTTTAACAACTGAAATAACTGCTGCCGTACTTAAAGAAGGCGCAGTTTATATGATAAAAAACGCAAACAGCGGTATGTACATGGAGGTTAAAGGCGGAACTGCCGCAGATGGTACTAACGTTCAGCAGTGGGGAGCAGACACATCTGCTTCTCATAATACATGGCGTGTTCTTTCTGCCGGTAACGGTTATTACTACCTTTATTCACAAATCGGAGATAAAATAACTTATCTTCTTGACGTAACCGGAAACAAATCCGATAACGGAACTAACATTGGCATCTGGTCCTCAACAAAAGCCGACGCTCAAAAATTTAAATTCGTTTTGAACAGTGACGGAACATATCAAATCAGAACTAAATCCTCAAATGACGCATCATGTGTGGAAATTGCTGATGCAAGCACTTCTAGCGGTGCGAATGTTCAACAGTGGAAAGCAAATGGCAGCAGCTGCCAGAATTGGATTTTAGAACAGGTTGAAGATACCGGATGTATTATGGATACTAATGCTGTATATATGTTCAAAAACAGCAACAGTGGTCTTTATATGGAAGTTCAAGGCGGTATTGCTGCAAACAGTTCCAATATTCAGCAATGGGGAGCTAACAGTATTTCAAAACATAATTCATGGACATTGAAAGCTTTTGGCGGAGGATACTATTACATTATTTCTCAGCTTGATGACGGTAAAACATATTATTTAAACATCGAAAACGGTTCCGGCTTAAATGGTACAAATGCTGAAATTTTTACCAACAATAAAACAAGCTCTCATTTGTTTAAGTTTGTAAAAAATCCTGATGGTACATATAATATACTTACCAGAACGTCAAAAGATCTAAGTGCTTTGGAAGTTGCAAACGCTTCAAAAGACAGTGGAGCAAATATTCAACAATGGGAAGTAAATTCAAATAACTGTCAGAAATGGATTGCAGAAAAATCACCTATTGTAACAACAGCTGTGACCACAAATACAACAACAAGCAGAACAACTACTAAAACTACCACAGCCCCAATAACGACAACTTCTCCTACAACAAACACAGATATACAAAAAGGGGATATTAATTCAGATAAATTATTAAATATTTCTGATATTGTGTTAATGCAAAAATATTTGCTTAAAATCGAAAATCTATCTGAATTCCAATTCATAACAGCAGATATAAATAATGATAATAAAGTCAACATATTTGATCTTGTTATTCTAAAACGTATTGTTATTAACAGTTGAAATTTATATCCAAATAGAGTATAATATATTTATATTAAATTATTTTGGAGGTAAAAATGAACAACGCTTTTAAACCGGCTGATATACTGGTTCCCAAAAAATCCATTGACATGAATAAATGGACGGTTATTGCTTGTGACCAATATACAAGTGAACCTGAATATTGGTCACAAACCAATAAAATTGTCGGTCAGAACTATTCATCATTAAATTTAATTTTACCTGAAATTTTTCTTGAAGATGAAAATGTTAAAGAAAAAATTGAAAATATTCATAAAAATATGGATAAATATTTAAATGATAACATTTTTGATGAGTATAAAAATTCTATGATATACGTTGAAAGAATTCAAAGCAACGGTATATTACGAGCAGGTATTGTAGGAATGATTGACCTTGAAGAGTATGATTTTGCACAGGGAAGTAACTCACAAGTACGTGCCACAGAGGCAACTGTAATCGAACGAATTCCTCCTAGAATAAAAATCAGAGACGGCGCTTCACTGGAACTTCCGCATATAATGATACTCATTGACGATGAAAATAATACTGTTATTGAACCGCTTTCAAGTTTAAAAACCGAAATGAAAGAACTTTATAATTTTGAATTAATGCAGGAAGGAGGAAAAATCAGCGGCTATTTGCTCGATGAAACCCAATGTACGGAAATTATCAGTTCTCTTAATATGCTTGGAAATCCCGAAAAATTCAAAAAGAAATATGCTTGCAGTGAAATTCTTCTCTATGCTATGGGTGACGGAAATCACTCTTTGGCTACGGCAAAGGAATTTTATGAACAATTAAAACGAAATAACCCTGAAAAGGATTTTTCAAATCATCCTGCACGATATGCTCTTGCTGAAATTGTTAATCTTCATAGTCCGGCACTGAAATTTGAAGCCATACACAGAATTATTACCGATACTGATACTGACATTCTTATTGAAACTATGAACAGAGAACTTAAAATAACCAGTGAGCCTTCTGAACAGTGTTTTAAGTACATTGTTAACGGAAAAGAATCTACTGCATATATTCATAATCAAATTTCAAATCTTACTGTTGGCAGTCTGCAAAAATTTCTAGACAATTACCTAAAAGAAAATAAAGGAAAAATCGACTATATTCATGGTATTGAAACAGTCAAAAAACTTGCAGAACAAAAAAATTCAATCGGATTTATACTTCCTGATATGAGTAAAAATCAATTATTTCCAACAGTAATAAAAGACGGCGCATTACCGAGAAAAACATTTTCTATGGGTCATGCTCAGGATAAACGATATTATATTGAATGCCGAAAAATTAAAGATAATTAATATAAGAACCTTCCGTGATAGGAAGGTTCTTATTTTTTTATTTACAATAAAACAAGCCCATTTAAGGGCTTGTTTAAATTATTCTACTACAGAATTCTGAGCATCGGTTTCATCCGGTTCTTCCGGCTGCTGAGGTTCCGGTGCGTCCGTGGGAGCATCTGTTGGAGCGTCCGTTGGTTCTTCAGTTGTTTCCTCAGGATTATCAGCATAATAAATAGTTAAAACTTCGTCAGAATCCAAATCAATTTCACTGCCGGGTGAAGGTGATACACGAATTACATATCCGTTTTCATAATCAAAATTGATCTCAGAAACTGTTGTATATTCTATTTCTCGTTCTTCAACAAGCTTAATAAAATCATCAAGTTTCCAGTTTTCATATTCCGGAACATAAGCAACAGTCTTCCCCGTACTTACCTTAACCTTAATTGTCATTCCCTCTTTTATAGGCTGACCTATTTCAACTTCTTGCCAGAAAATTATTTCTTTAGGATAATCCGGATTTTCTTCATACGTAGCTTCTAAAGTAACTTTATATTTTTCCTCAAAGCTTTCCTTAATATCCCCGAATTTCTTATTTACAAGACTAGGCATCTTATTATCCGCTTCAGTTACTTCCTTGGTTTCTTCTGTCATTTCAACAATGTTATCTGCCGCAGAACTGCTGTCAGACACCATGCTGCTTGCAGATCCACGAATATTTGAGTCCTCACTGCCACCGCCGAAAATTTTTATCATAATAACAATAATTACAAGTATAATAGCAAACAACAATACACCGATTATTATCGGCATTTTTATTTTATCAAAAACAGAAACATTTTCATCTCCGCCCTCAATATCACCGTCATCATCATAATCTTCATCGTAATCATCATAGTCATCATAATCGCCGTAATCGTCATTATAATAATCATTCTGATCATAGTTTTCATATTGACCGTTATTTGCCATTCCCTGACTGCTTTCCATGATTCCATTACGTGAAAGTGACAACGTCTGAGTTTTGTTAAAACCGGAAGATGGCTGATCAAATAATCTTGTTACTAACTCGGTTATGGTTGGAATTCTGTCTTCACCAAGTATGTTCATACCATCCATAATTACATCTGAAACATGCTTTGGAATATTAGGATTAAGCTCCTGAGGAGTATACAGATTATCTCCTTCAAGTCTGATATTTGCAGGATCAGGCTTTGAACCGGTAAGTATCCTGTACAATACTGCACATATACCATACACATCCGTCCATGTACCCTGACGGCTTGCAGCAGAATACTGCTCAGGCGCTGCATACCCGGGAAAAATTTCAGTTTTCAGTTCAGTATTTATAGTCCTTACACCAGAAATACAAAAATCAGTAAGCTTTAGCTCTCCTTTATCGGTAACATAAATCGTTTCAGGACTGATTCCCCTATGCAAAACTCCGGCATTATGTACAAGGCTTAACGTTGTAAACAACGGAGGAAACATAGCAGAAACCTCGCTCCAACTAAGTTCTCCGGCATTTTCCTTTAGATAATCAACCAGTTTAACTCCTTCTATATATTCATATACCGCATAGGTTGTATTATTTTCGGCAAACAAATCTAAAGTCGGAGTTAAATGACTGCTCAAACTCCTCATTTTAGCCAATGATTTATTCAGCTCAGTATATTCAGCCATTAAAGCCTTATACTGTGCAAGATTATTATAATTGACGCTAATTGTCGGTTTACCCTTAACCCTTACGCAAAGTCCGTCAGGCATATATTCATTAAGAAGTACTTTACAGCTTACCGCTGTATCATAAGCAATATATGTAGCACCCTGTCCGTTAGAGCTAAGAAGCTGCCCTACCAAATATCTTTCATGAAGAATAGTTTCAGGTGCTATATATGCCGGAAGATATGGAGTATTTTCCACATAACCGCACTTCGGACAAACCCGTGATGTACCCTTATATTCCATACATCCCATACAAAGTTTATTCTCAGCCATCAAAAGCCTCCATAGTCAAAATTAATTTATAGCAATTTAGTTTTATTCATTTTATTAATACCCTAAATTATTTTATCAGTTATCCGGTAAGTTGTCAATATTTTAACCGCTGAAACCGTCAGTTATTTAAGAATTGTATTAATTCTGTAATCTTTTTTAATCATTTATAGACAGAAAATATAAAAATTTGTAAAAATAAATCAGCTATATTCTCAAAAGACCATCTTTTACCATTTCCTGTACAGCAAGCATTACTCCTGTTTTTCCGCTTGAATAAGTGATACCGCCCTGCATCCATACTGCATATGGTTCTCTTATAGGAGCGTCTGCCGAAAGCTCAATAGAAGCTCCCATAGTAAATGCTCCTGCTGCCATAATAACCTGACTTTCATAACCCGGCATATCCCATGCTTCCGGAGTTACAAATGAATCAACAGGTGACCCTTTTTGTATACCACGGCAGAAAGCTTTCAAAAGCTCAGGATTTCCCAGCTTTACAGCGGTAATAATATCGCTTCGTTTTTCATTTTTTAACGGAAAGCTTTCAAATCCCAGCAAAGAAAAAATACTTGCAGCAAAATCTGCGGTCTTAACAGCATTAGAAACAATTTCAGGAGACATAAAAAATCCTAAAAACATCTCACGGTTCTGAGACAGCGTACAGCCGACTTCCTTGCCCATTCCAACACATGTAAGACGATAGGAGCATAATTCCACCAGCTCCTTTTTACCGGCTATATAACCGCCTGTTCTTGCAATACCGCCTCCGGGATTTTTTATAAGCGAACCGATTATTAAATCTGCGCCGACTTCAGTCGGTTCTTTAACATCAACAAATTCACCATAGCAGTTATCGACCATTATTACTGCGTTTGGATTTACTTTTCTTATTTCTGTACATATTGCTTCTATATCGTCAATACTCAATGCCGGACGCAGTGAATAACCTCTGGATCTTTGTATGTATGCAACTTTTGCATTTAATGTTTCATAAGCAATTTTTTCTAAATCAGGTCTGCCATCCGGCATCAAATCAATCTGCTTATATTTAACACCGTAATCTATAAGCGAACCGCTGTCTTTTAAACCTGTAATACCTATTACCTCTTCTAAAGTATCATAAGGCGCTCCGGTAACAGATACCATTGTATCACCGCTTCTCAAAACTCCCCATAATGCAGTGGACAGCGCATGTGTTCCCGACACAAAATTATGTCTTACAAGTGCGTCTTCAGTGCCAAAAGCCTGTGCATATACCTTGTCAAGTATCTCACGTCCCATGTCTCCGTATCCATAACCTGAGCTTCCGTAAAAACACTGTTCACTGACTCTGTTATTAATAAATGCCGACAGAACCTTAGCTGAATTATATTCTTTTATTTTGTCTGTTTTGGAAAAATCACATAAAGACTCTGCTTTATCTGCAAGCTCAATGATTTTCGAATCAAATCCAAAAAAGTTATTAGTCATTAGTATTTAATTTTCCTTTCTCAGCGCTTTCATTTTTATTGTCGATTTTCTCCAGAACATATTCGCCGGAATAAACCTCGAATCCTATTTCACGGTAAAAACTTTCTCGTGTATCAAGCGCATTTAAGTATGCTGTTTTATTTTGTTTTTTAAGATAAACGGCAAGCCATTTTAAAAATTTACGGGCATATCCGCTGCCTCTGGCTGAAAGTCTGGTAGCAACCTGTCCCACTAAAACGGTACCGTCAATATCGTAAACTATCGAGGCTGTAGTACTGTTTTTATATACAAATACACGGCTTATACCATGACGTACTCTGTGAGAAGTATCTGTAAGCCAAAGCGGATATTCTAAAAGATTCGGAAATCCCTCTGACAATATTTCATAAACCTCGTCAAGAGGCGGATTAAATTCTATATCGTTTTCATTTACATCAATATTTTCATCTACGGTAAGCCTAAACCACGTTCTGTGCAGACTGTGATAACCTTCGATTCCGAAAAGCATTTTTATAGCATTTTGATCACCTTCTATTCTAAAAGGCTGATGCATAGCTGCAAATCCACAAAGCTCTTCTTTTTCAAAACTGCTGCCGCTTATAAGAAGAGTAGAATTAATAATAAGCAATACCGAACCCGAATCATTTATATAAAAACGACAGAAATCGTAATCAGTTCCGTACGCTTCAAGATAGCTTAGCATTTTTTTTCCCAGCTGCGTTTCGGAAAGTGTTTTGCAGTCAATATCGTTCCTGTCATTTATACGGCGTATCATAATACAGCCGCCTTTTCCAACAGTGCTTTTACCATTTCATAGCATGATACCAAATCGTCCTTTTTAACAACGCATGACGGCGAATGCAGATATCTGCAAGGTGCGGAAACAGCAATTGTTCTTACTCCGTTTCCTGATACATGAACTGCTCCGCTGTTGTTTCCTCCGGCAATCATTGTTTTTGTCTGACATTTTATATTTTTCTTCTTTGCAATTTCAAATGCATACTTATAAAGTTCCCTGTCATACATAGTACTTCTGTCCATAAATGATACTACAGCGCCGTCACCCAGTCTGCAAACCTTTTTACTGTCAGGAACTCCTTCAATATCTGCTGCTGTAGTAGTTTCAACAATTACGGCTATATCGGGATTTACTCCGAATGCGGCCGTCTTAGCGCCCCGCAGTCCGATTTCTTCCTGTACGGTAAATGTAAAATATGTGTCAAACTCAAGTTCAGATTTTATCAATTCAATCAACAAAGCGCAACCGAACCTGTCATCAATTGCTTTGGACTTAATCATATTATCTCCGAATTCAATATATTCAGAAGAAAAATAAATTATATCTCCCGGCATTACATACTTTTTGGCGTCGTCCTCATTTTCAGCACCAAAATCAATATAAAGATTTTCTATTTCCGGCTTTTTCTCACGTTCATCTTTTGAAAGCTTATGAATTGCTTTAGCTCCTGCCACTCCGACAAGTTTTTCCCTTCCGACTATTACCTGTCTGCCGATGACAACTGAAGCTTCCACACCGCCTATCGTATCAACTGTCAGCGTACCGTCGCTTTGAATTGAGGTAACTATCAGTGCAACCTCGTCCATATGAGCGTCAAGCATAATTTTTTTACGAGGCGCTTTTTTACCTTTCTTAAATGCAATTATATTTCCAAGATTATCAATATGATATTCTGCGTAATCTTTTATTGCATTTATTATATATTCACATACCGTATTTTCATTACCAGACGCACCGTTTAGCAGACACAATTCCTTTAAATTATCAAACATTGCTTAAACTCCTTATATAAGCGGCAATAAGTCTGCCGGTATTTTCCACATCATCAATCTGTATAATTTCAGACGGAGTATGCATATATTTCAAAGGGATTGAAACTGTACATGCCTTACAGCCCGTTCTATTCACACTGAACTGATCCGCATTTGTAGAAGTCAATCCGTTCATAACTTCCAACTGATAAGGAATATTTTCATTTTTACTGATTTCTATAAGTTTATCTGAAATTTCCCGTGAAAGTGAAGGTGAAATACCGATCATAGGACCTTGTCCCATTTTTCCGCACTCATACTCCCTATCACCAAGACAATAAGCAAAGCTTACATCGACTGCAAGCGCAATATCCGGATCAATATCAAAGGCGGCAATTTTTGCGCCTCTTTCCCCCAGCTCTTCCTGAGCGGAAAAAACTACAGAAAAACTGCATTCATATTTTTGATTTCTTAAAAGCTCTAACGCATACAAAATAGAAACAATACCGCTTCTATCGTCCAGTGCAGGACCAGTAATACGATTGTTTAATAGTTCTTTAGGCATAGATGCAAAAGTGATTCTATCACCCAGGTCAACAATATCTGAGAGAGCTTTATAGCTCATACCGGTATCAATATAAAAATCTTCGATTTTATTTATTTTACTGTCACTGCCGCACAAATGCGGAGGAGTTGAACATACAACTCCTGCAAGCTTTTTCCTGCCATGTATATAAACCTGCTGTGCCGGAAGAAGACGTCTGTCAACTCCCCCGACATTTGAAAATCCTATAAATCCGCTTTCATATATATTAGTAACTATCAGTCCTATCTGATCAACATGAGCGTCTATCAAAATATGAGGTACACCGCTTTTTCTTTTGCCGAAATTACCGATAACATTACCATTTTTTATATAACAATCATCAGTATAATTTTGAAGATATTTCAAAGCATACTTTGCAGCGCAGCTTTCTTCTCCGGACACTCCGTCAGCAGCTGACAAATTAAATAGTACATTTTTAACATCAAAACTCATTATCAAAGCTCCTTTACAAGATTCTTATAATGAATTCCACGTGCTTCAAAATTAGGATACATATCAAAGCTTGCACACGCCGGAGACAATGTTACAACATCGCCGTTTTCTGATATTTCTCTTGCCTTCTGCACTGCTTCCTCCATACTGGAAACATGATAAATTTCCAGATTTTCAGGATTATATGACGAACATTCAGTCACGGCTTTTTCAATTTTTTCAGCTGTAACTCCCATAAGAATCAACTTTTTTACCTTTTGATTAACAGTTTCGGCCATAGGTTCAAAAGGAATTTTTTTATCATATCCTCCGGCAATAACAATAAGCTTCTGATTAAAAGAATTTAATCCCGCAAGAACACGTGTAGGGCTTGTAGCAATACTGTCATTATACCACTTTACTCCGTCAAGCTCCCTTACAAATTCGATTCTATGTTCAACTCCGCCGAAATTTTCAGCCATATTCCTTATATATTCAGGCGAAACTTCTCCCCATACCGCACTAATTGCAGCAAGATAATTTTCAACATTATGGATTCCAGGAATTCTGATCATATCCTTATGAAGGATTTTTTCGGTAATGCCATAATTATTATAGCATAAATAACCGTCGTCAGAAAGAAATGCACCGCATTCCGGTACGTCCTTTCTTGAAAACTTAACAAGATGACCTCTTACTATATTTTCAAGATTATTAGTTGTTTCATTGTCTAGATTAAGTATAGTTTTACTAAAAGCATTCTGATGAACTATAAGATTCTTTTTACTTTCAATATATTCTTCCATTGTTCCGTGAACATCAAGATGATTAGGAGCAATATTTGTAATAACGGCAACGTCGGGAGATTTTCTCATTGAGATAAGCTGAAAGCTTGAAAGTTCCACTACAGCTGCATCATTTTCATTTATTTCCTCAATAAGAGGAAGAAGTGCTTTGCCGATATTTCCGCCTTTATACACCTTTTTACCAGTTTTTCCCAAAAGTCCGGCAATTATCGTAGTTGTTGTAGTTTTTCCGTCTGAACCTGTTACTGCATAAGTTTTGCAAGGACATAAATCAAAAAACACTTCCATTTCAGAAGTTATAACTACTCCCTTTTTCCTTGCATTAATAAGAAATTTATTGTTAAAATACATTCCCGGAGCTCTGAAAACCACGTCAAAATCAGTAAGATGATCCAAATAAGTATCACCCAAGCAAAAATCTGCTCCAAGGCTTTTCAATTGATCATATACAGCTCCCATTTTTTCAGGATCTTTTCTATCACATACTGTTACATGAATTCCCTTTTTAAGAAATATTTTTATTAAATCTGTATTTGTAACTCCAACACCGATAAATGCCACTTTTTTACTTTTCATGTCACTATAAAAACGTTCAATTTTACTCATATCTAAACTCCAGTCAAATAAATTTTGCATTCTTTTCTATTATATACATTTTCGGGAAAAATAGCAACTATTTTTTATTAGAAGTTGTTTTGGAATTATATTTCATACATATTGCCGATATTATTAAATAAGTCGCTGCTCCGAGAACTCCGGACACAATATCACCCATTGTATTCAAATTGTTACCCTGCATATTTATGTTCAATAAATTATCGGCAGTAAATTCATATATTTCCCAAAAACCTGCACATGCAGATGAAAAGAAAAATGAAAAAGCAAGCATAACCGAAATATCTCGTTTTATTTTACGCTTTTCAAATATAAAAGAAATAATAATCATTCCCGCTTCAGCCAATATAATACCGCTGAGATAATGAACAAATCTGTCATAAAAACCAATATATTTGTAAAGATTTATGACCGACCCTAAAGCAGCGGCAAAAATATCAAATATAATTGCAAAAATAAAAAATCGTTTTGGGAATTTCCATGTTACTGCTGAAACTATGATAACTGATGCAAATGCTCCGATAATTTTAACAGAAGTTGTTTCAATAGGTGTCAAGACTGATAAAATGGTACATATTAGAGTTATCATAAGTCCGGCAGTTGAAATAACTATCCTGAATTTCATATCTTTGCTTTTCATATAAACGCTCCTTTTTATTAATTTTCAACAGATATCCCAACCATAACGGTCTCCTCGTCGATATTATTCCATACCGAATGGCTGACAATCCCCTTAACAAGAAAGGCCTCATCTTTTTTCAGAATTATAATTTCATCACCGTAAATTATTTTGGCTTCTCCCTGCGTTACAATAAATAAATGGTCATGAGAATGAGTATGCTGTTCAGTAGGACCGCCTCCTTCTTTTTTTAAATAAGCTATTGAAATATCCTTAATTTTTCCCGATTCTCCGAATAATTTTTTTGCCAAAAAATTCACATGATTCGGCGGTGTCATAAATTCACTCATAAACTCCTCCTAAAATTTAATTATTAAGATTCCTTATTTTTCTTTCTCAATGACAATAACTCACGAATAATCATAGGTAAAAGCAGTATGATGGATATTGTTAACCATACTCCGAAAACTTCTCTGCTTATAAAAAATAAACGATCGAAGATACTTAAAATTATAATGGAAAGAATACCTGCTATACCAATATAGCTGCCAATTTTTTTAATCATTTTTCTCGCCGCCCTTTATCTTTTCCCAATACATTTTCGCAGACTGCTCCTGCTTATTATCCCCATATTTATAATAAATTTTACCTTTTAAAGAATCCGGCATATATTGCTGCTCTATCCAGTGATTCGGATAATCATGGGGATATTTATAAAACTGACCCTTAACTTTAACATCATCGCCGTCATAATGCTTATTTTGCAGACATCTTGGAAAATCTATTGCAAAACCCTTGTTTACGTCCTCCATAGCCGAATTAATCGCTTCGTAGGCGCTGTTCGACTTAGGGGCAGTAGCAAGGAGTACTACTGCCTGTGCCAAAGGAATCCTAGCTTCCGGAAGTCCTAACTGCATGGCGGAATCAACACATGATTTAACAATAGTTACTGCATTCGGATATGCAAGTCCCACGTCCTCGGACGCAATGACAAGCAATCTTCTTGACAATGAAATTATATCCCCTGATGCCATAAGTCTTGCAGCATAATGCAAAGCGGCATTTTCATCTGAACCTCTTATAGATTTCTGTAAAGCGGAAAGTATATCGTAATGCTGATCGCCGTCACGGTCATATTTCATGTTGCTTCTCTGTGCAAGTGCAGAAACTGCTTCCATGGTAATTTTAACAAAGTCAGGATAAATTTCTCCTGCCAGTGTACTTAGTTCTACGGTATTGACTGCTTTTCGCACATCTCCGCCGCAGCTCACTGCTATATGCCTTATAACGTCATCATCAAGTTCATAATTTACACCGTTTCGCTCCGACAAAAGAGTAAATGCCCTCAAAACAGCCTTTTCAATCTCTTTCGACTCGGGAGGTTTAAATTCAAAAACCGTAGAACGGCTTATAACCGCATTGAATACAGCAAAATAAGGATTTTCGGTAGTTGACGCAATAAGAGTAATCTGACCGTTTTCTATATATTCCAATAAACTTTGCTGCTGTTTCTTATTAAAATATTGAATCTCATCAAGATACAATAAAATTCCGTCAGCGCCGGCAAAAGTACCTATTTCGGAAATTACATCTTTAATGTCGGCAATAGAAGCGGAAGTACCGTTTAACTTATGCAGCGACATATTTGTATTTTCAGCAATGATACGTGCAACAGTTGTTTTTCCAGTACCTGACGGCCCGTAAAAAATCATATTAGGTATATGTCCGCTTTCAATTATACGTCTAAGCGGCTTTCCGTTTCCTATAAGATGCTGCTGACCTACAACGTCATCAAGCGTCTTCGGGCGTATTAGATCTGCAAGGGGGGTATTCATAAACTTCACCTCTTTTGAAAAAACAGCGGCAGTTATAAAACCGCCGCTTAAAGCTTTATATTATTCGTACAACGGATATTTTGTACAGATTTCAGTAACGCCATCACGGATAAAGTCAGCCTTGTTTTCAAAATCCTTAGCTGCAAGGTAAATATACTCTGCAATTTTTTCCATTTCAGCTTCCTTTAAACCTCTTGTTGTTACAGCAGGAGTACCGATTCTCAGACCGCTGGTGACAAACGGCTTTTGAGGATCATTTGGAATTGCATTTTTATTTACTGTAATATAAACTTCATCAAGACGGTGTTCCAGTTCCTTACCGGTTATATCAAAAGGACGAAGGTCAACAAGCATAAGGTGGTTATCGGTACCGCCGGAAACAAGATTAAATCCTCTTTCAACAAGTCCCTTTGCAAGAGCTTGTGCGTTCTTTACAACCTGCTGCTGATAGGTTTTGAATTCCGGTTTCAAAGCCTCGCCGAAACAAACTGCTTTGCCGGCAATCACATGCATAAGCGGACCGCCCTGTATTCCCGGAAAAATCGACTTATTGATTTTCTTAGCAAGTTCCTCGTCATTTGTAAGAATAAGACCGCCTCTAGGTCCTCTTAATGTTTTGTGAGTTGTTGTAGTAACAACGTCTGCATAGCCCACAGGTGACGGGTGACAGCCTGCCGCAACAAGACCGGCAATATGAGCCATGTCGACCATTAAGTAAGCTCCTACAGATTTAGCGATCTCAGACAGACGCTTAAAGTCAATAATTCTAGGATATGCGCTGGCGCCTGCAACAATAAGCTTCGGCTTATTTTCCTTAGCCAGTTCTTCAACCTTGTCATAATCAATCTTTTCATCATCGCCCAGACCATAAGAAACGAAATTAAAATATTTACCTGACATATTAACCGGTGAACCATGAGTCAGATGTCCTCCGTGAGCGAGGCTCATACCTAAAACCGTATCGCCAGGCTCAAGTAGCGCAAAATAAACAGCTGTATTTGCCTGAGCGCCTGAATGTGCCTGAACGTTTGCATATCCGGCGCCGAATAGCTTTTTAGCTCTTTCAATTGCAATATCTTCAACAATATCAACGCATTCGCATCCGCCGTAATAACGCTTTCCGGGATATCCTTCAGCGTATTTGTTAGTAAGCACCGAACCCATTGCAGCCATAACTTCCGGAGTTACTATATTCTCGCTGGCAATAAGTTCTAAATTTCTTTTCTGTCTTGCAAGTTCCTTTTCCATTGCCTGTCCCACTTCAGGATCGGATTTAGAAAGAAAACCAATTGTATCCATCAGATTATCGTACATGTTAAAAATCCTTTCAAGTTTAGTAGTAATATTAATTATACACTAATAACTCCCAAATTTCAATACCATAATCTGATTTATATGATTTTTTCTTTAAATTGTTTTTCTTAGAAAGCACAGTGCCGCATTATAAATTAATGAAGGCTTAATATGATTCTTCACCAGTAATTCCGCAAAGGTTACCGCCTGTTTAACATCATCTGAGAAATCATCAATGTTTTCCTTAAATTTTATCGGTCCGATTTTAGTTTCCGCTTCAATTCCATATGTAATTCTTTCTTCGCCGTGCTGAATAACTTTTGTAGATATAACACGGTATGTTACTCTATTACCTCCAAGCACTTCCATATAAGTTGTTTTTTCCTGTGAAATGATTTTTTCTCTTCTCAATGTTGCCTGCATGATCTTTACCGTCCTTTCTTTTTTTATAATTAAATTATAACACGAAACCCCGTTTATTAAAACGGGGTTTTTTTAGATTATTTTGTAAATTTGTGTGATATAATAAATAATTATATATGCTTAAAACTATATAATAAAATATTTTATTGATTCCTTTTTCTCTTTATATTTATATATTCAAAAATAACCGCTAAAATTATAAATATTAAATAATTTAATATATCCCATACATCATAAATGCTTTTTTCGATATAATAATCCACTATAAAGTTTATTAAAAACATTACCGGTACAGCTATTAAACATGTAATCGAAGCCGCTAAAAACTTCTTTGTTCTGTATATGTGAAACAAAAAATAAACAATCCAAATGTAAATAATACTTACTATTGAAGTTTTTATTCCTATAGGTACCATAAGATCATTTACCGCAAGATCATTAAATTTTATTATTTTATATAAAATTAATAAAAACGGAATAGTCAGAACACTCAAAAATGCAATAGACGGTAAAACTCCTTTCTTACCCATCAAAGTTACGGGAATCACCAAAAACCACGCATATACAATTGAGCTTATAGGCAAAAGCGACCATGTAAAATTATTATTTATTGCCCAGTCACATATGGAACAAGAAATAATTCCGATAATAAAAGCTATTGTTATAGAAACTGTACATATAATTTTTATATCTTTTGTTTTTTTCTTTACTTCACCGTCAGCATACCGGATAGCTGCCAGTACCGTTTCATCTGAATTTTCAGAACAGCTATCCTCCTCATCATTTTCTTTTTCACCGTTTAGTAGTTCGGTTACCGTAATTTCAAGAATATCTGATAAGTCCGGCAAAATAGTAATATCGGGAAGACTTATTCCTCTTTCCCATTTAGATACAGCTTTATCGGTTATATTGAGTTTTTCTGCAAGATCTTTTTGCGTCATATTCTTAGCTTTTCTAAGCTGTGCAATAAACGCACCTATTTTTACATTATTCATTTTAGAGCAACTCCTTAATTTTTTAGATTATTATAAGCCATATCCGTTTTAAAATAAACACATCATCGGTAGAATTTTAGTTTTTACGTATAAACTGCCGGTTTACTTTCATTTAATTTAGCTGAAAAACGTATGCTCCGCAAAAATTTTAATTCCGATTCCTACAAGAATCAATCCTCCGACTAACTGAGCTTTATTATTGAGCATATTTCCGAATTTTTTTCCGATCAGTACTCCGACAACGCTGAATACAAAAGTAATACAACAAATTGAAGACGAAGCAAAAGCTATATTTACGTCCTTCAAAGCCGCAAAGCTTACTCCTACCGCCAATGCGTCAATACTTGTTGCAATTCCCTGCATAAACAGCATTTTGCCTGTAAGAACATTAGAATCTGTATTTTCATCTTCCTTTTTAAACGATTCCCAAATCATCTGACCACCGATAAATCCGAGTAATATAAGAGCAATGATATGATCAAACGCAGTTATATACTGTGAAAATCCACGACCGAGGAAATATCCGATAAGAGGCATTAATCCTTGAAATCCTCCGAAACAGACACCTGTCATCAGCGTTTTTCCTGCTTTAATATTTTTACAGCACAATCCATTTGTAACAGATACCGCAAATGCGTCCATTGAAAGTCCTATTCCAATAAGAATCAGCTCAATTATACTCATATATGTCCCCCTATATTCTCCTCGACAGCATTTCCGAATATTTTTTTCTGAATTTCTCAAAATTACCATTATCCAGCGCTTCTCTTATTTTCTCCGCAAGAGTATTATAAAAATACAAATTATGCATAACTGCAAGACGGCCTGCAAGCATTTCACCCGCTTTGAAAAGGTGACGAACATATGCCCTCGTAAAGCTCCGGCATACAGGACAGTCACACTCTTCATCTATTGGACGGCTGTCGGTCTCATAGCATTTATTAGTTAAGTGCATTACTCCCGACCATGTAAATACTGTTGCATGTCTTGCATTACGGCTTGGCATAACACAGTCAAACATATCAACGCCTCTAGCTACCGCTTCAATTATATTGGAAGGAGTGCCTACGCCCATAAGATATCTAGGCTTGTTTACAGGCATATAAGGTTCTACAACATCTATAATTCTATACATTTCATCAGTCGATTCACCCACAGCAAGTCCGCCGATTGCGTAACCGTCCAAATCA
>CATKAZ010000066.1 GCA_949745795.1 uncultured Oscillospiraceae bacterium
CTTTGCTTCTTTCTTTTGTGTGAACAAAGAAAGAAGGGTGTTTCTTTTCGTTATTTTCTTTGCACAAGCAAAGAAAATGACAAAGTAAAATGTTTGCTTCCGCTTTTTCAAAAGCGGAGGATATAAAAGTTTTTTCTAAGCTTTTTTCAAAAAGCGTAGAAAAAATAAGAAATTCCATTGACAAAATCAAAAAAATATGTTAGCATAAAAATATAAAATATTAAAAAACTTTGAAAAAGGAAGATTCATTGTCAGAGTTTACTCAGAGAGGTTCTGTCACCGGCTGAAAGCAGAGCTGTAACAGATTTTGAATACACCGCCTTTTGAGTCCGACTAATCATCGGCGTTTCGTTTGCGTTACAAAACGGCTTTTTAAGGCAGAATATACTTATATTCTGTGAAAAAAGGGTGGAACAGCGGTTATTATCGCCCCTTGGACTTTTTGCGTCTGAGGGGCGTTTTGTTTTTGGGAGGAGGCTATATGACGGCAATATGCTCAATTATAATATTTGCAGTTTTAAACTGCTATGCAGTCATGGAACTTGCAGATTTTAGTATTTTCTCTGCGCTTTTTACTGTTTTAGGCGGGTTATGGTTTATAATTTTCAACATTTTTCCGTCGTTTAAAAAGCAAAATACGGCAAAAAACAAAATACTTTATGACGGAACAAGAATTTTAAAGATTTTTCTTTCCTCTGCCGTACTTAGTATAATTTTTCTTTTCTTAATTATTTTCCTGTTTGATTTTGAAGTCAAGGATATAATTATTAATTCTGTTATCGTTGTCTTATGCGAATTTGTGCTTTTTTGGAACGGTATTATCAGAGTTTACTGTACTTCCTCTCAGTTGGGAATAAAATGGAGAGTACTTGGAATAATTTTCGGCTTGATTCCCATTATACACTTAATTCTGCTTATAAAAATAATTTCCGTAACAGACCGTGAATATAAATTTGAACTGGGAAAGCGTCAGCTGGAGGAAAGCCGAAAAGACCAAAAAATGTGCAGTACCAAATATCCGATACTTTTGGTTCACGGAGTATTTTTTCGGGATTCCAACTTTTTTAACTACTGGGGACGCATTCCGCAGACTCTCGAAAACAACGGTGCAAAAATATATTACGGCGAACAGCAGTCGGCAGCGTCTGTTGAAAAAAGCGCTGAGGAACTAACCGAAAAAATCCGTTCCGTTATTGCTGAAACTAACTGTGAAAAAGTCAACATAATCGCTCATTCTAAAGGCGGTCTGGACTCAAGATATGCAATAAGCTGTTTGGGTGCGGATAAATACATAGCAAGCCTTACAACAGTCAATACTCCCCATAGGGGCTGTCAGTTCGCCGAATATCTTCTGAATAAGGTTCCGGATTCTTTCCGTCAGGGTATTGCAGATAAGTACAATAAGGCGCTTAAAAAGCTCGGAGATACTAATCCGGATTTTCTTGCAGCTGTTAACGATCTGACCGCTTCAAGCTGCCGTGCTTTAAATGAAAAATGTCCGGACTCTCCGGAGGTTTTCTACCAGAGTATCGGTTCAAAAATGAAAAAGGCGCACAACGGTCAGTTTCCTTTAAATCTCTCCTCAATGTTTGTGAAGATGTTTGACGGCGCAAACGACGGTCTGGTTTCAGAGAAATCAATGAAATGGGGAGAAAAGTTTACCTTTCTTGAACCGTCGGGAAACAGGGGTATTTCCCATGGAGATGTTATAGATTTAAACCGTGAAAATATCAAGGGATTTGATGTAAGAGAATTTTATGTAGACGTTGTTCATGACCTTAAGGATAGGGGATTTTAATTTTCCTTTTGTATAAAAAATATTAATTTATGGAGGAATAAAAATGATAAAATTAACACTTAAAGACGGCAGTATCCGTGAAATTGAGTCGGCTGCGTCCGCCGCCGAAATCATCAAGGGAATAGGCGCAGGACTTTACAAAGCTGCCTGCTGCGTAAAAATCAACGGAGAAGTAAAGGATCTGAGAACTGTAATTGACAGCGACTGTGAATTTGAAGTAATGACCTTTGATTCCATCGAAGGCAAAAAGACTTTTTGGCACACTGCTTCTCATATTCTGGCACAGGCTGTCAAAAGACTTTATCCAAATGCAAAGCTTGCAATCGGGCCTGCAATTGATAACGGTTTCTATTATGATTTTGACCTTGAAAAACCGTTTACAGCAGAAGAACTGACAAAAATCGAAGCTGAAATGAAAAAAATCGTCAAAGAAGGCATTCCTCTTGAAAGCTATGAAATGTCCCCAGAGGACGCTATAAAGGCTTTGGAAGAACAAGGAGAAATCTACAAGATTGAGCTTTGTCAGGAACACGCTGAAAAAGGCGAACCGATTTCATTCTACAAGCAGGGCGAATTTTCCGATTTGTGCGCAGGTCCGCACCTTATGACAACTGCTCCCGTAAAGGCGTTCAAGCTGCTTTCATGTACGGGCGCTTACTGGAGAGGTTCGGAAAAAAATAAAATGCTGTCCCGTGTTTATGCGACGGCATTCCCCAAGGCTTCACAGCTTGAAGAACATCTCAAGGCTCTTGAAGACGCTAAAATGCGTGACCACAACAAACTCGGACGTGAGCTTGAGCTGTTTACAACTGTTGACTACATCGGTCAGGGACTTCCGATAATGCTGCCTAAGGGTGCAAAGGTTATCCAGCTTCTTCAGAGATGGATTGAGGACGAGGAAGAAAAAAGAGGCTATCTCCTTACTAAGACTCCTTATATGGCAAAGTCCGACCTTTATAAAATTTCCGGTCACTGGGATCACTATCGTGACGGTATGTTCATTTTAGGCGATCCCGACGATGAAACTAAAGAATGTCTGGCGCTTCGTCCAATGACATGTCCGTTCCAATATCAGGTATTCCTAAACAGACAGCGTTCCTACCGTGACCTGCCTATGCGACTTGGCGAAACCTCAACTCTTTTCAGAAATGAGGACAGCGGCGAAATGCACGGTCTTATCCGTGTAAGACAGTTTACTCTTGCCGAAGGTCACCTTATTCTTCGTCCGGAACAGCTAGAAGAAGAATTTAAAGGCTGTCTGGAGCTTGCAAGATATATCCTTGATGTTTTGGGTCTTGAAGAGGATATAACTTACCGTTTCTCTCAGTGGGATCCTAATAATACGGAAAAATATGAGGGTACTCCGGAACAGTGGAACGAAGCTCAGGATTTAATGGGTAAAATTTTGGATAATCTCGGAATAAACTATACTATAGGTATTGACGAAGCTGCTTTTTACGGTCCTAAGCTTGATTTACAAATTAAGAACGTTCACGGTAAAGAGGATACTCTTATTACAATTCAAATTGACATGCTTCTTGCACAGAAATTCGGTATGGAATATATCGATGTTGACGGTTCAAGAAAAACACCGTATATTATTCACAGGTCGTCTCTGGGCTGTTATGAAAGAACACTGGCGCTGCTTATTGAAAAATATGCCGGAGCATTTCCTCTATGGCTTGCTCCTGAACAGGTTCGCTTTATTCCTATCGCTGACAGACATCTTCCGTTTGTCAATGAAATTTCCGCAAAGCTTGAAGCTGCCGGTATAAGATGTACTATTGACGACAGAGCTGAAAAAATGGGATACAAAATAAGACAGGCACAGCTTGAAAAAGTACCTTACATGATTATTGCAGGTGATAATGAAGCAGAAACTAAAACAGTTTCAGTACGCTCAAGACGTGAAGGAGATTTGGGTTCAATGTCCTCAGGGGATTTACTCGATAAGCTTCTTGACGAAATTGCAAATAAAAAAAGATAATTAAGTAAATTTAAAAGGACGCTTTTTAAGCGTCCTTTTTTATTTTTTAAAAGTTACTTTGCGTGTCTTTATACAAAAATTCAAGTTAATGAAATCCGGCATAAAAGCTTTTACTAAGCTTTTTTCTTTTTCTATTTTCTAAAAGTAACTTTGCAAGTATTTATACAGAAATTCAAGTTAATGAAATCCGGCATAAAAGTTTTTGCTAAGCTTTTTTCAAAAAGCGTAGTTATTTTTTACTGTCATTTAATGGAACTCTTCTAATAAACAAATATGAGATAAAGATAAATAGTACTGCCGCGCATGAGATAACAGCCATTAAATGATAATTACTTTCAACTATCCATTTCATACATGGAATCACTTTATTCATAATTTTACTGTCAAAAAAGTTGTAATCAATATACGGAATAACAACAGATAATATTTGACAAATAAAAATAAAAGCAATAGGAACGATGATTTTCATAGCTTTGCTAAGACGATAATAAATGACACTTACTGCTAAACCGATAGTTGATACTGTAATATACATTACACTGTCAAGAAGAAATATTTTAAAGTATTCTGACAATGCAGGCGTAACCATAACATTCTCATCATAAATACCCTTCATAAAAAATTGTTCATACATTGAATCATATACCATATTACAATTCTTTTCATAGGTGTTTCCCAGTAAATTTATTACTACATCACCGGCAGACGCTATTATCGAAATAGTAATAAAAGTAAGTATGGACCCAATAAAAAAGGTTTTTCTTGATATACCGTTTTGCATGGAAACCATAAGACTTTCTCGGTAAATTAATACTCCTGATACCAACATATATGTTAATGTTGCCATTTCCATACCGCCTATACCGCCGTTGGAATCCAGCGAAACAGTTATAAGCAATCCAATATGAACTATTGCCAATATAACTCCAAAGAAAATTAAGTATGATTTTCCGCTTTGACATACTAAATATTTATAAATTGATTTAAGTTTCATATTATTTCCTCCATTATGAGTTTGTTAGCTGTACAAACAGCTTTTGCAGATCCATTGCTGAAATTTCAATTCCGTCAGGTATATTTTCTCCTGACATACTGCCGATTACATATGCGGTTTTCAATCCGCCGATAGAATCAGTACCGATAACATTTCTGCCCTTTATAAATTCATCAACAGCAGCTGCTGAACCGCTGACGGTAAATCCGGTACGCAAAATAGAATCTCTGGTCTGATTTCTGATGATTTCACCGTTTTTCACTATTATAACGTCCTCAATAACTGATGAAACCTCTTCGATAAGATGTGTTGAAATAACGCAGCAGAAAGGCTTTTCAGCGTACTTTTCTATGAGAAACTTATAAAAAATATCACGATGATTAGCGTCAAGACCAAGTACCGGTTCATCAAGAAATACATACGGAGTATTTACGGAAAGCGCTATTATAATTTTAAAAATTGAAGTATAACCGGTTGAAAGAGCTCTCGGGTATTTATTAACATTCAAATTAAATGCCCTTGACAGCTTTAAAGCATATTCGGTATCAAAATTCGGATAAAATTCCTTTGTCCATTTAAAAATATTTTTTATTTTCATTTTGGGTGGATATAAATTACTTTCATTCATTAAGTATATTTTACCTAATGCCTTATCATTTTCTCTTGCTATTTCTCCGTCAACAATTACTTCACCGCTTGTTGAAAAAATTCTGTTTGAAATGATTTTCAATAATGTAGACTTTCCTGCACCGTTTCTTCCTAAAAGTCCGTAAATCTTATTTTCTTCAAATGTAAGATTTATCATATTAAGCGCTCGTACATTTTTAAAATCTTTACTAACATCTTTTATCTCAATACTCATAGTGATTCTCCTTTTTCCAGCATCATAATTAATTCTTTTTTTGTAACTCCAAGCCGTTTCGCTTCGGCAAGCAGCTCCTTTACATAATTTTCATAAAATACATTTCGCCGCTTCTCCATTAGCTTTTCCTTCGCACCTTCCGCAACAAACATTCCGACACCCCTTTTTTTATATACTATCCCGCCGTCCGTCAATATATTTATTCCCTTTAAGGCCGTTGCAGGATTTATTTTATATGTGACCGATATTTCGGTTATTGAAGGAATCTGACTGCCTTCTTCAAAAGCGCCTGTTAAAATAGCGTCCTCCAATCCATCGGCAATCTGGACGAATATCGGCTTTTCACTGTTAAAGTCTAAATTCATTCACATACCTTCTTTCTGTTTTGGTTAGTCAGTCAACTGATTAACTACAAGTGTATAATACCATACTTTTTTTATTTTGTCAATACCTTTTTTTAAATTCTTCTCTATAATTTTAGGTCTTGACTTTTCATGACTTTATTGTTATAATAATAAAAAAAGGGGCATACTGATAGACGGCTGCTCCCTCAAAAGTAGTTATAAACCGCTTTAGTTGGTAGCTTGGGGCGGTTTATTTTTTTATGTTCTTGATTATCTCATTAAAAATAACAAGAAGCAAGATAGTTAGAACTAAATAAAGTATATTTCATGACATAAAAAAATCACACCCATTTTTCATGGGTGTGATTTTTTCTTTTTATACATACCATTCAACTAAACTCATTTTTTTATTTTATCCTCTGTTTACTTACCTGTCGAGCCTTATGAAACAAATTTGATCAGACTAAAAACGAAATGAAAGTTTTTTGCTTACTTTTTTTCAAAAAAGTAAGACATCAAACATACGTCCTGTCTGCGGTGTTATAGTAAGAGTGAAAATATCTTCTTTCGGTGTTAATGCTCTTTTCTTTCTAACCGCGTCTCCGCCGTATTCCTGCCAGCGGCTGTTTAAAATTTCCTTTATTTTAACTTTTTTTCCAAGAGTAAATGAAACAGTCTGTTCCATTCCCGAAAAATTAAATACACATAAAACAGTACTTCCACCGCAGGATCTTTCATAAATATATACGCACTGTTCACAGTTATCGGACATTATCCATCTAAAATTATCCATATTATATTCACCGCTGTGAAGCGCTGTATTTTTTAAATAGATTTCATTAAGTTTAGTAATATAACGATGAAAAGCGTCATGAAGAGGATATTTAAGGATATCCCAATCCTGTTCACGATCTTCTGCCCATTCCCTAAACTGTCCAAACTCATTACCCATAAAATTCAGCTTTTTGCCCGGGTGAGTGTACATATACATGTAAAGAGCACGGCATTGTAAGAATTTTTCGTCATATTCGCCGTACATTTTCTGGATAATTGTTGCTTTTCCATGTACTGTTTCATCATGTGAAAAGGGAAGAATAAAAAGTTCATTATAGAAATATGCCATAGAAAAGGTAAGTTTATGATAATGATTACGACGTTCCCATGGAGCAATACGGAAAAAATCAAGAGTATCATTCATCCAGCCCAAATCCCATTTATAATCAAATCCCAGACCTTCATATTCAACAGGAGCAGTAATTTTAGGAAATGCTGTTGAATCCTCGGCAATAAGCATAGCAGTAGGGTGACGCTTTTGAAGTCCCAAATTCATATTTTTAAGGAAACTGACTGTGTGTTCATTAACGCCTCTTGCCGGATCTCCTCCCCAATAAATCGCACGGCTTATAGCGTCCATTCTAAGACCGTCAAAATGAAATTTTTCCAGCCAAAAGTTTGCAGCAGACTGAACCATACAACGGGTTTCGTTTCTTGAATGATTAAAATTACATGTTCCCCATTCGCTGATACCTACATCTGAAGGCGGATATTCATAAAGAAAAGTACCGTCATACTTTGCAGGACCGTAACCGTCAATTGCAAAATGAACGGGAACAAAATCCATTATTACTCCGATGTTATTTTTATGACACTTGTCAACAAGCTCCATAAGCTGCGCAGCAGTACCGTAGCGTGATGTAGGACTGAAAAATCCCGTATTCTGATAACCCCATGAACAGTCCGCCGGATGCTCGGAAAGAGGAAGAAATTCAAGATGAGTATAGTGATGCCTTTTTGCATATGAGATAAGTTTATCTGCAATTTCACTGTAATTATACCAGCCGTTTTCATTTTCGGAATTTTCCTTCCATGAACCCAAATGAACCTCATATATATTCATCGGCGAGTTATAATTTTTATTTCTGCCTGCCATCCATTTATCATCATTGAATTTATATTCAGTCAAATCTACTATGTATGAAGCCCACTGCGGACGGAGTTCCATTCCGAATCCATAGGGATCGCAGTGTTCAAAACGTTCTCCCGACTTTGTATATATAATATATTTATACATATCTCCAAACTGCGCATTATCTGACTCAAAGCTGTAAACTCCAAACTTATCTCCAGTCATCGCTTCTTCATTCCAGCTGTTAAAGCTGCCGTAAATACATACTTTTTCAGCATTAGGAGCATAAGTTCTGAATACTGTTTTTCCGTTTTCTTTATGTGCGCCGAAATACTCGTAAGCATTAAAAACAAGTCCGGCAAAAAAATCATTAATGTTCATTTTTATCATTCCTTGAATAATTAAAATTTTCAATGTAAAGTATTGTTTTAATTTTACTATAATGTGATTTTTTTGTCAATAGGATATATATTAAAAAAAGAGACGTATAAACGTCTCTTTTTTTACACACTTTCCAGAATAATCTTAGAAGAATCTTCTCCTCTCAGAGCTATAACTGCACCTCTTATCAAATATGCTACCGGATCTCCCGAAGGACTTTTTTGCAAGCACAAAACATCGGTACCCTCTATTAATCCGATATCCTGGAGCCGTCTTCTCATAGACCCTTTAATTTTAAGCTCTGCAACACGTCCGGCACAGCCCTCATTTAGGGAAGAAAGCGTTTTTATATTATTCAGCATAATGAAAAACTCCGTTGTTTAAGTATTTAAAGCAGACATAAAATTGCAGTCCGCTCATTATTATAATATTCAATATAAGGTCATTGCGTTACTCCTCCCATAACAAAAACCGGACTTGAAAATTCAAGTCCGGTAAACTATAATATATTATTTTCTTCTTGAACCGTTTTTACGCTCTGTACTGCGTTTAAGAGCACAAATTTTTTCTTCGCTGTTCTGCTTAAACCGTGTGAGCATTTCCTCAAATCCAAGCTCTGACATAGGAGGTTTTTTCTTTGGTTCCCAAACGTTCGGTTTGCGTTCCGGACGCTTTGCGGGTCTTAACTGTTCCTCCGTATTCTCGTTTGCTTTCTTTATTGAAAGACCAATTTTACCGTCATCACCAATATTGAGTACTTTAACCTTAACTTCCTGATTTTCAGTAAGGTAATCCTTAACATCCTTTACAAAAGAGTTTGCAATTTCAGAAATATGTACCATACCTACTCCTGCGCCTTCGATTTCAACAAAAGCGCCGTATTGGGCAATACCCTTAACCTTACCGTCATATATCTTACCGATTTCGAGCTGCATAATAATAAAAATCCCCCTGTTAATGAAAATTATAAAGAGCTTAAAAAGCTAGTTTCTTGATGTATCATAGTATCTGCGTTCATCCGGATATGCATAATTCATTTCTTCAATAGCCAGCTTTTTCATGTAAGCGTTCATATCGTCATCTTCCAGGATTCTCTGCAGCTCAACATTTTCAGCCTCGACTTCATCCGTCTTATTGACAATAGAATTAAGTTCCTTCTGCATTTCTGCCAAGCTTGATTGAGTAATAATAATTGAAATTACACAGCCAATCACAGCAGCAATAATAATAAGCTTGCTTATTAGACTAAACATTCCTTTTTTTCGTTTTTTTCTTAGAGCTTTTGACGCCAAAATTTTTCACGTTCTTTCTTTTGTTCTTTTTGACCTTATTACTATTATACAACAAATTACCATCATCAATCAAGAGGGTTTCACTATTTTTTTTATTACTTTTTATATTTTGGAGACTTCCAACAAAAATACTCCTAATTTTTTCACATATAAGTGCAAACTTTTTTATCAGCGGCCGGAAAATACGTAAAAGTACTTTTCTGACAAAATTAATAATTTTTCTTAATATTTTCGTAACAGCCGTTCCTGCCGTCATATAATAAAGAGTAAATCCGATAAGATTTCCAAAGCAGTAATAAAATCTAAATTCACTGCGGGCCATCGATATAGTAAAGCACATCAGAAAAACACCGTAAAGACAGAAAAAAAGTATATCCTCCAGTGTTGCCGCAATTTTATTGTGATGTATTATCATTCTCATTACACGGAATATATCGAAAACAATTCCTATGGGAATTCCGAAAGCACAGGACAGCAGAAATAATTGAAGCTGCTGACCTGATGTAAAAAAGCTTTCCAGTCCCTCCATATCTTCACCGCCTTATCGGAACAGCTTTCCCAATAGTGAAACCGTTCCTCTTTTATCTTTATCGCCGTAATTCAATGCCCATATATCACCGTCAATTGTCATGTCTCCGGTTTCCACGCTCATGGAATTAATGTGTAAATCCCTTCCACGTATAACAAGCTCTCCCATCTGGGTGTAAAGAGAAATGCAGCGTTCGTCAAAACTGTCCACATCTGTAACTCCGGAAATCGTAAGGCTTTTTCTGTTTTCCATTATAACATTGTGTACGGTTTTCTGGTTTTTTTCATCAATAGTCATTCTTTTTATTTCTCCCTTGCTTTTGTTTACAATAATGTATATGACATTGATTTTAAAAATATTACTTTTTTTATTGACATTAATAAAAAAAAGATGTATAATTAATTGAAAACGATTTTCATATTCAAGTTTAAGGAGATTATAATGAAACATATTTTATCAGCTTTTATGTCAGGTATACTTTTAATTCTATGCCTTACATCATGCAGTACCGATTCAAAGGACTCATTAAAAAATAACGAAAAGCTTCAAATAGTAACCACAACCTTTCCGGCTTATGACTGGGTAAGAGAAATTTTAGGTGAAAAATCCGATAATGCAGATATAACTTTCCTTCTTGACACAGGCGTGGACATGCATAGCTTTCAGCCTTCTGTAGATGACATCTTAAAAATCTCGGAATGCGATATGTTTGTATATGTCGGCGGAGAATCCGATCAGTGGGCGCAGGACGCTCTGAAGGAAGCCTCAAATAAGGATATGACTGCTGTAAATTTGCTTGAGGTACTTGGAGATTCAGTCAAGGAAGAAGAAATAATAGAGGGTATGGATCATGACTGCGAGGAAGATCCCGAATCGGACGAGCATGTTTGGCTTTCATTAAAAAATGCTAAAAAATTCTGTAATTATATAACTCAAAAGCTTTCGGAAATCGATCCTGAAAACGCAGAAAGTTTTCAACATAATAATCAGGCATATGTTGAAAAACTTTCAGATCTTGATAAAAAGTATCAAAGTGAAATAAACTCCGCCAAAAGAAACGTACTGTTATTTGCCGACCGTTTTCCTTTCAGATACCTTACAGATGATTACAATATATCTTATTACGCCGCTTTTCCGGGATGCTCTGCGGAAACCGAAGCAAGCTTTGAAACAATAACATTTCTCGCAGGAAAAATCAACGAGCGTAAACTTACAAGCGTAATTACAATTGAAGGCTCAGACAAAAAAATTGCCGATACCGTTATCAATGAAACACAGCCGAAGCATATGAATATTTTAACTCTGGATTCCATGCAGTCTATTACATCTAAGGATATAGAAAACGGCTTAACTTATCTTTCTGTAATGGAAAATAATCTTGAAAATATAAAGACTGCTCTAAATTAAGGAGGAATTTAAATGCCGCAGCTTGAATGCCGTAATCTTTCATTGGGATATGATTCAAAAGTAATTGTAAGCAATCTTAACTTTTCAATAAACAAAGGTGATTATCTTTGCATTGTCGGGGAAAACGGTTCGGGAAAAACAACACTTATGAAAACTCTTTTGAATCTTCATTCTCCCATAAGCGGAAATATTATAACAGGAGACGGTCTTAAATCCAATGAGATCGGTTATCTTCCTCAGCAAACTATAGTCCAGAAGGATTTTCCCGCATCTGTTAAGGAAATTGTTTTATCCGGCTGTCAGGGACGGTGCGGACTCAGACCATTTTATAAAAGGGAAGAAAAAAATATTGCCCGGGAAAATATGAAACGAATGGGTATCGATAATCTTTCTTCACGGTGTTACAGGGAACTGTCCGGCGGTCAGCAGCAAAGAGTTCTACTAGCAAGGGCGCTGTGTGCTACAAGAAAACTTCTTTTGCTGGACGAGCCTGTTTCCGGACTTGATCCAAAAGCAACATCGGAAATGTACGATATCATAGAAGAGCTTAACAGTCAGGACAAAATCACAATAATTATGATTTCTCATGATATCAGCGCCGCAGTTAAATATGCCAGCCATATTCTCCATATCGGAGATGAAATATTTTTCGGCACTAAAAAAGACTATTTGAAAAGCAACCCGGGAGGACAATTTACAAGTAACGAAAGGAGAAATGAAAAGTGAATGAAATAATCAATAAACTCAGCTTCTATATGGAACATTCCTTTGTACGCTATGCCTTGATAGTAGGTGTACTTATCGCTCTCTGCTCTTCACTTCTCGGAGTTACACTTGTTCTGAAACGCTTTTCATTTATAGGTGACGGACTTTCTCACACAGCATTCGGAGCAATGGCGGTAGCCTCTGTTTTAAATTTGACCAATGATATGCTTTTTGTACTTCCCGCAACAGTTATCTGTGCTGTATTGCTTCTTAGAACGGGAAACAATACTAAAATTAAAGGTGATGCTGCAATTGCCATGATTTCAGTCGGCTCACTGGCAATAGGATATCTTCTGATGAATTTATTTTCAACATCTGCAAATCTGTCCGGTGATGTTTGCAGTACTCTATTCGGTTCAGCCTCTATATTGACTTTGACAAAGGCTGAAGTATGGCTTTGCATAATCCTATCAATAATTGTTGTTTTGGCTTTTCTGTTTTTTTATAATAAAATATTTGCAGTAACTTTTGATGAAAACTTTGCTAAAGCTTCAGGAACAAAAGCCGGACTTTATAATCTTCTTATAGCGATAATTATTGCGGTTATAATCGTACTTGCCATGAATCTTGTAGGTTCTCTTTTGATATCGGCATTAATCATTTTCCCTGCGCTTTCCGCAATGAGAATATTCAGAAGCTTTAAATCTGTAACAATATGTTCGGCTTTATTGTCAGTTTCCTGCGCACTGCTTGGTATACTCATTTCAATAATATACTCAACACCTGTGGGTTCAACTATAGTAGCAGTTGATATCGGAGCATTTGCACTGTTCTCGGTAATTGGAATAATAGTTCAAAAAACAGGAAATTAAAATTAAAGGACGATTTAAAATCGTCCTTTAATCTTATATAAAAATCAATTAATATTATAATAGGGGACGCCCTCTCTTGCAGGGCGTCCCCTCGCCTAAAAACAGTCCACAGGACTGTTTTTTTAACGGCTCACCCCTTGCGGAACGCTTTGTCTGGAGAATTTCACTCTCTGCGGAGAGTGACCAAAGGCTCTGCCTTTGGAATCTGCAAGCCTTTAAAAAGGCTTGACCTAAACTTTTATATTAGTCTTTTCTACCTAATACAATCTTTTTTAACCCATTATAACTGTAATTTTATTTACATCTTCAAGCTTTTCGTCAGGCACATAATTATCTTCAAGCTTTTCACCGTTAAGGATAATTTCTCTGACTCCGCTTTCCACATGATTCGGATTCTGAATATCAATTGAAAGCTGTTTGCCTCTAAAATTCTTTTCAATTGTAAAACCGTCCCACTCCGACGGAATAGACGGTGCAATAACCAATCCCTCCAAATCGGGTCTCATACCGCATATACCCTCAACACAGCCTACCATAACCGTAGATGCAGTACCGGTCAGCCAGTGAACATGAGAACGTCCTTCAAACGGCGAAGCCTTGCTCTCTGTAAACTGTCCGTGGGCATATGGTTCAATAACTCTTATTTCAGCCTTGTCATTCATTGCGGCAGGTGAACTTTCCATGAAGTACTCAAAGGCTCTGTCACCGTGTCCTGCAAGAGCTTCTGCAAGGATTATCCAGCCTTGTGACTGTGAGAAAATACCGCCGTTTTCCTTTGTATCGTCATTGAAAATATGCATAAGCGCACCGTCAAAATAATGCTCCTTATAAGGAGGATCAAGCAGCTTTGCGCCGTACGGAGTATTGAGAATCTCATGAACACTGTCAAGCGCTTTTTCAGACTGTTCATCTGATGCAAAGCGTGAAATAACGCTCCAGCTTTGAGGATTCAGCCACATATTAGCCTCGGGATCATTTTTAGTGCCGACTATAACACCGTCCTCACGGATACCTCTTATAAATCTGTCCTCGTCCCAGCACTTATCCAAAGCGTCTGACAGTTCTCCCTGTACCTTTTCAATATAATCGATATAATCGCTGTCTTCCTTTAATACTGCCATTTCCTTAATGACACTCATTGCATAATAAAGCTGGAATGCAACAAAAGTAGATTCTCCCTTTGCTCCAAGTCTTAAGCAGTCGTTCCAGTCGGCGTGAAGACCGGCAGGCATTGAATTTGCACCAAGTCTTTCCATAGAAAATCTTATGGCATTTTTCAAATGCTCATAAACAGTAGCCTCTCCTCCGTTTGCATAAACGATAACCTCGTCTAAAAACGCCTTGTTTCCGCTTTCCCCCAGATACTTTACAATAGTCGGGAACAGCCACAGTGCGTCGTCTGCACGGTATGAGGGATGACCTGTTTCCTTGACGTATTCCGGATCGTCGGGAGTATTTTCATGTCCTGCATTATGTGTAAATTTAACCAGCGGTAATCCTCCCCCGTTGTCAACCTGTGCCGACAGCATAAATCTTATTTTGTCCGCAGCCATTTCTGGATCAAGATGAATTATTCCCTGTATATCCTGTACTGTGTCACGATAGCCGTAACCGTTTCTCAGTCCGCAGTAAACAAAAGAAGCCGCTCTTGACCAGATAAACGTAATAAAGCACTGGAATGCGTTCCATACGTTAATCATGTTATTAAATTCTTCGCTTGGAGTATTGACCTGAAAACGATTGAGAGTTGAGTGCCAGTAACTTTTAAGCTCTTCTACTTCCCTGTCAACTCTTCCATGTTCCTTGTATTCATCAAGGATAACCGCTGCTTCCTCACTGTTTCTTCTTCCCAAAATATAAATTAGTTCTACTGATTGTCCCGATTCAAGCGTAATATCCGACTGTAATGCACCGCATGAATTTGAATTATAATTCATAGAATTATCTAACCTACCGTTTTCAACAGCTTCAGGATTGGAATAGGTTCTGTAAGGACCTATAAATTTATCAAAATTACCGCATGCGGCAGTAACTTCAGCGCCTACCATACCGAAAAATCTGTCGGTACGGTCCTTTTTACTGTTTTCGCTAATTGTTTGAATAATTCTGTTTTCTTCAAATTTAGTCTGAGATATAAACAGTGAGTACTGTAAATTAACCTGATCCTGTTCATAATTATCTTCATTTGTAAATTCAGTAAATCCGAAAACCGAAAGCTTTCTGGATTTTGAATCATTATTTGTTATCTTTGTACGCCATACTTCATAAGTTTTTCCCTGCGGAACATAGTAAGTTGTTTCAGCGATTATTTTTTCGTATTCAGAGCTTATTACCGTATAAGCCGTACCGTGTCTGCATTCGCTTTTATACTTATCCAAAGGCTTTCCTACAGGCTGCCATGAAGCAGACCAGTAATCACATGTTTCATTATCCCTGATGTATATATAGCGTCCCGGAAGAGCCATCATTGAATTGAAACGAAAACGTGTGATTCTTCCGTTTGCACCTGATTTAACAAAGCTGTAACCTGCGGCATTATTAGAAATGATAGCGCCGTATTCAGGCGATCCCAGATAATTTACCCACGACGCAGGCGTATCAGGCTTAGTTATAACATACTCCTTATTTTTAAGATCAAAGTAACCGTACTTCATTTTATAGTTCTCCTTTATAAGTATTTTTTCGTTAAACACAACTGTTATTATGATACCATTTTATATCATTTATTTCAATACCTTCTATTACTTTTTTGAAAAAAAGTAATCAAAAAACTTTTATGCCGATTTATATCATCTTGATTTTTTACCAAACACTCGCAAAGTTAATTATGAAGAGAATTGAAGAAAAAATCCGCTTTTTGAAAAAAGCTTGGCAAAAACTTTCATGCCGTTTATCATCAACTTCATTTTCTTTCTAAACACTCGCATATCAGCTTTTAGAAAAAGCTGAAAAAATTTTTTATTAACTTTCTTGTCTTGCCACTGAAGACGAATAAAAGAA